>JAIPES010000095.1 GCA_021737045.1 Desulfobacteraceae bacterium
TGGTCTCGGGGTCGGTATCGGAATCAAAACTTGTGGCAGACACCTGGTAGTCCGTGCTGGGCGACAGCCCGGTAATTGTGTAAGTCGTGGCGTCTGGATCGTTTATGGTCGTATCCGGTTGATTTGGGTCAGGAGAATATCCCTCCGGTCCCCAGTAGATGTGATAGCCGTCAACGCGGGAGTCGTCGGGACTTTGCCATGACAGGACCACTTCGGCCGCATGCGCCGGGGGCAGGGCCAGCGCAGTGAGTACACACAGAATAAAAACGGATATTTTAAATACAAAGCAAATTCGGTTTGGGTTAAACATTTATGGCACTCCTTGAAAAAGGTCGTTTTATACTTGAAAAGCAATTTGGGTGCCATAATCAGAAAGTCGGATCAATGTCCATTTGGTTTTGTCTTTTTATGAATTAAAATCAAAAGGTTAAGTTTGTATTTCACATCGCCCGGCTTCGGGTTGGCGCGGGGCTATATAGTATGATTTCGTATACATTCGGTCATAAAAGTATACAGGGATATGGTGCATAGCGGAAGAATCCACCATCTGATCGCCGTGCCGCAGCAATCCGGCAAATATATTCAGTACTGGATGCAGCAGACCCGGTGCACCGGTTCCAATCATGCGAGCAACTACGCGGCGGAGCGGGCCAATGGATTCGGGCTTCCCTTGGTGGCGGGACACGTCATTTCCATGGCCGCGGGCGTCGGGTATTTGTGAGTCAAGCGAGAATGGCGAAGGCGGGTAGCCGGGATGTTCAAATCTCCATTTACCCGGATGTGGAGGGATGGTGGGTATCGCCACCGGGCTCAAGCGCAAGTTCGATATAGCGGAGTATGTGAGAAACCAGCTCGGCGATGCATTAAATCAAGGCAACTGATTTCGACCCGTTTTCCATCGAAAGGCCTGATCCGGATCTGCATGGCGCCAGGGCGGACTGACCTGAGACTGCTTGGGCTTTTCCCAGTTGGAATCCGGACCGATGAGATACATCTTACATTCATATTCTTCAGCCTTCTCCGGCCCTGGGGTCCTGGCGTTATCATCCCCCCACGCACCATATGCAGCCAGGTCCGGATCATAGCTCACACCGATGATGACGTTGCCCGCGTACTCCCCATCCGTCAATTGGACCCTTTTCTTTGCATATCCGAATGTGATTCTTTGCGCTTCACCCGGAAGCGTAATCGATTTAAACTTGAAGACCCGGCAGGTAATGCCCAGCATCTGCACCGCCTCGGGAAGGTTTTTCACATCAAGAGGAACCTCGAACACCCAGTTCGCCTCGGGAATGGGCACGGAATCCGGTACGGTTTCGGGGTCGAAAAAGGTGGGTTCCTCTTGCTGAATATCTGCCAGTTCCTCAGGCTGTTGCTGCATTTGCCCGGTTGTCCCTGACTGATGCTGGCTGACTGGCTCGCTGGTTTCAGTTTCCCCCTGTACCTGGAGATTGGTATCCGGGTTCTGCAGCTCTTCGGCAAAAACCATTACGGAAAAAGAACCCAAGATAAAAACCCCAAGCAGTATAAGTGAAAGGAAATGGAATATTGTGTTAACCGAAAACCCTTTATCCGGAAGGTCATGTTTCGGGCACGTTTTCATCGGTTCTCCCCCTTTCTCATGTGCTATAATTGAAAAACCTTGTTTTTTCATTCCGTTATCAGGCCCGTCATCTTCAAGGTGTCTGTCTGAATTATCCGGTTCTGCGGGTTCAGGCCGGTCATTTGTAACGTATCAATCCGTATCACCCGATCCTCAGGGGCCAGTCCGGTCATTTGAAGCCGTCGTGTGCGTATGATCCATTCTCCAGGGGTTAAGCCGGTCATCTGTAAAGGCGGTGTGTGGATTCGGGCTGCGGTATCCGTTTCCTGATCCCTTCCGGGCAGATCCCGGGGACTCTTTTTCCCCGCAGCCCGGAGTTCCCCTTCGATGCTGGCCAGGGGTTCGGATGCCGGGGCTTCGGCGTCCCTGGCACGGATTTCCACGATGTGCGAGCGGTTATCCGGAGCCGTGTATTCTCCCTCGATTGTCTGGGACTCTCCCGGCTGAATTACGTTGATAAACGAGGCGTCCACCACCTGGCCGTCGACTGCGAACTCCACCCGGATGTTGTGCTGCGCAACCCCGGTTTCATTGACCAGGGTCGCTTTCAGAGACAGCACATCCCCCTTGCTGACGGTGAATGCGCCCGTGCCTTCTGCGGCATAGGCGGGCTTCGGGCCGGGGCGGATCCAGTGAAAAAAGCCCTGTTGCTCCGGTTTTTTCTCGATTTCCAGGTTTTCAAAGCGCATTTGACCGTCTTCGGCCGGGGGCGGGGGTTCCTGCTGGCCCGCTTCGCTGGCGGTGACGAAATAAAAGACCTCCGGCTCCTCAAATCCGGGTTCCGGGTCGATCACTTCGAAAACAACGCTGTGTCTGCCCGTGTCATAGGTATGCAGCCCGGGTACGGGCGGACTTTCAATGGAAACCGCCCGGACGCCCCGATACAGGTACCGGGTGACGTATCCAATGACCTGCCCGTCGACCTTCCACTGGGCCCGCAGAAGCCCGCCGCCGTTGTAGGTGATGTCTGCGGCGGCCGAAAGGTGCTGAAAGTTTCGGGGAACTGTAGCGCGCCCCGTTTCAATTGTGACATCCGGGCCAAAGCTTTCCTGAAAACCTTCATCCGCTTTAAAACGCAGCGCTAGCCGGACAAGAGAAAAAGGACCGGCAGAGGAGGGGGCCATGCGCAGCGTCACCTGGATCGTTGCGCTTTCCCCGGCGTATGAAAACGTCCGTTCGTAAAAAATCCGGTTCTGTCCGGACTTGCGTGCCGCGGTGATTACGCGGGCGGGAATGGATAGGGATTCGGGCGCAGAACCTGAGCCGTTTGTCAGCTGGATGGAAACCACCCGGGAGACGGTTTCCAGAAGCTCGCCGCCGGGGAGGGTAAACCGCCCCTGATCGGAGGTCACCGTAAAGCTGCCGCCGCCCGGGGCCGTAGCTGTATACATGAAGGAAAGTACGTTCTGCTGATCCGGGACCACGCTTGCCGACGGCGGGGATGCGGCCACGTCAAACGCCCCTGCAGGGGGGTTGTATGTCACGGAGAGCTGATCGGTGCCGGTGTTGTTGGCCGCATCCCGGGCGGTGAGGGTAAAGGTGTTGGTGCCGGGCTGCAGGGAGATGCCTGCGGCCGTCCAGGAAGTGGTGCCGGAAGCGGTGCCGCTGCCGCCCTGGCTGTTTGCCCATGTAACCTGGGTGACGCCCACGTTGTCCGATGCGGTGCCGCCAAGCGTGATCGGTGTGGAAGCAGTGGTATAGCTCGGCGAAGTAGTGGGCGAGGTGATGGAAATGCTCGGCGGGGTGGTGTCCGCCCCTCCGGAGACGGTGACGGTCTGCTGGGGTTCGCAGGCCGGGTCTCCCTGGCTCGTTCCGTAGCAGAAGAGTTCAACCGTAAAGGTCCCGGCTGTTGTATACGTATGCGTTTCTGGGCCATAGGGCGGGAACAGGTTTCCCGTGGAATTTCCGTCTCCCCAGAAGATTTCGTACATATCGCAATTGCAGAGCGGATCGGCGGTAAAGGAAGCCGTAACCGTCAGCGGGGCCGTACCGCTCGTTGGCGTTACGCTGAGGGTGACGTCTGCCGCGGCTCCGGCGGCCAGGAAAAAAACGGCTGCCGCAGCCAGGCAAATCGTAGTCAGAATCCGCCCGGGCAGGCCGCCTTCTGCTGCCCGAAAGCTCCGGGAGTTTCGCAAATGTTTCTGATTCATGAGTTTTTCTCCTGGCCCGGCATTTCAGTATATCTCCACGGGCAAAAGGAAGCTTACGATCACATCCGCAGCGTACTGCCTTGTGATATCGTCGTTGACATGGTCCTGGGTGCGGCCGTAGCGGCCCCGGACGGAAAAGGTCTGCCGGCTGTTTTCGGTAATGAACCTTCCGATATGCCAGTTTACCTGGAGGATGCCGCTGAAAGTGGTGTTGTGAATACTGTCGTCATCCGTCTGGTTGTCGAGTATGGAAAGCGTGGTATTGACATTGAGTCGGTTTTCGAAAAACCGCGATACGCCGCCAAGGGTGGCCTGATAGGTTTCGGTGACATGGTCGGCGGCATCCGTGTCAAAACGGGTATAGGACAAAGAGGGGTTGATGGATAGATTGTCGATCGGATTCAGGCTGCCTGACAGGGTGGCGGTATGGGTCCGGCTGTCGTTATCTGCTGCTGCTGCTTCGTCGTTAAAGGCGGTAAACGTGTAGCCGGGCGACAGGCTCCAGTCGTCGCCGAAAACGGAAAATCCGCAGCCGATAGTCTGGGTTTGGTTTTCAATGGGGTCGTAGCCGGTCGGTTCCTGGTCGCTTTGCTGGTCGTTTACCGTGTAATTCACATATGCGGCCGGCCATCCGGATCGGGCCAGGCTCCAGGAAAGCGTGCCGCCGGCGTTTTCGATCATCGGCATGAGCGGATCCTCCTCAGCGTTGTCCCGGTTGTGGAAAAGCGAGATGCGGAATGCCGAGGAAAGCGCGCGAAGCCCGCCGCTGGCGCTGTATTCCTCCCGATTGTTTGCCCCCGTGGGATTGGCGATGTTTTGAAAATCCGGGCCCAGGTACGTGTATCCCGCCTGCCAGTCGTAGGTGCCGCCCCTGCCCGAGATTCTCGCACTCCAGGCGTGATCCGATTCCTGTCCGTATTGGTCGGATACGTCGCTGTCAAACCGGGTGTCACAATATTCGGCCGCCACCGCCAGTTTTCCGTCCAGGATCCGGCTTTCCAGGGCAAGGCTCAGCATGCTGCCCTCTGTGCCCGCTTCCAGGGAGGCGGCGTTATAGTCGTCCGGATCCCGGTTTTTGCCGGTGATATAGCCGGCCCGCAATTTCAGTCCCTGATCCCGGATGAATTCTTTTTCCACACTCCCGCCCACCATCTGCTGGTCGCTGTCGCCGATGCCCAGGCCGTGCTCGAATCCGGTAACCGCGTTGCTTCTCAGGGCAAAGCCTTCGGCGCGCACGCCGGCTGCATTCATCTCCACCCGGCCGCCCCTTCTGGCGATGCTCCGGCTGATCAGCCCGGTGCCCTCCACTGTGACGTCGCCGACTGCAGCAAGCTGCTCGCCGTATTCGGCCCGGGCCAGGAATCGTGCCAGATCAAAAGTGTCTCCCTGCGGGCCGGGGCCCTCCTCCTCGGTATACCAGGCATCTGCCTCAGCGGAAGCTTGAAAATTCCCGGATTCCAGCCGGGAATCAAGCCTGGCCCGGGACTGGACCTTCCAGGCCGGCTCCGGGTTGTCCTCTGATTCCAGGATTTTTCTGCGCGCCTCACCGTGCCACTCAACCGCTGCCCGGGCATCATCAATGTAGCCTGATTTGGCAACGTAGAACACCCAAGAATTCGGCTCTATACGATTTCCGGAAATATCTGCCATATGCATGGTTATCGTGTGTCTTCCCCGGGAAAGCCCGCTTTCCGGTTGATATGTAACAGCCTCTTTCGTGATTTTGGATAATCGGGTCACGTCCCTGCCGTCGACCGCCAGCCGGATGCTGCCGGTATCCACGCGGGTTTGGACATCCTCAAATGCAATTCTGATTCGGGGACGGGTCTGATCGAGTTCTGCGTCTTTTTCCGGCACAATTTCCGTGATCCGGGGCGGAGTGCGGTCCAGGTCAATGTTTATAAAATAGGGGTTCTGCTTTGGGTTTTGTTCAGGAAAGGTGAAAACATCGCCTTTTTCGTCCTCGACAACCAGGTAATATTCAATGCCCGGCGGCATCACCTTCCGGCCTTCCAGAACCGCCCGGAAATCAACCGGGGTCTTTTTTTCCAGCAGGAGTTTGCGAAAAACACTGATGCCCCTGGGGCGGTAATATACGGCAGCCCGCTGCGGAGATACGATCTGCTCGGTCTGGATATGGAAAACCAGCGGCTGACCTGCAAAATGCGGTTTTTCGGGAGAGACGAGCTTGATGCTTTGTGCGGCAAGTACGCCGCCCCCGGGAAAGACGCAGAGCAGGCAAAAAATCCATGCAGCCAGATGAAATATCTGTCTTGGGGACATCTCCGGCAGCCTTTAATGGGATGTTTGAGCTGGCAAACACACAAAAAAGATTGATCCGTGTAAAAATTTGAAACGCTCAATTTAGGTCAATACTTTACCGGAAGAGGGCTTACGGATAGGTCACAGATAGGATTATTTTGAGAATTTTTTTGCAACAAAGACAAATCGGCAAGCATCTTGGCTGATCGGCGGTGCGAAAAAGGAGTTTCCTCGCTCCAGGAGCCTCTTCGAGCCTCAATTTCCGCTCGGAAACCCGCTTTTCCGCACCGCCGTCAGGGCAACGAAGTGCAATTTCAAAAGAGCGCAAAAAATCGACTTCTTACGAAACCATCCATTTTAAGCGATAAAAATGGACTCAAAGAGATTCATACATCTGCCGGGTTCGGGCCGAAGGCTCGCACCCGAGAGATTCTGCCATGGCCCGGGCGCATCGCCGGTATTCCAGGATCGCATCGCTTTTGCGCCCAAGTCGTGCGTAGCAGGCGATCAGCCGCTGGTAGAAGACTTCCTTGGGCGGATCGATATCCCGGCCCTGCTTGTAGAAAAAGAGGGCTTCTTTCAATTCCCCCCGGCTTTCCAGGTTCTCTCCGAGCCAGAGGCACCATCCGGTTATCCCCTCGCGCAGCCGGTCTCGCAAAGGCTCGGTCCATGGCTTTTCCGGGGATTCTTCTGCCAGAAACGCCCCTGAATGAAGGGTGATAGCCCGGCGCAGGAGCAAATGGATGTAAGGGTCGGGGTTGTCATGGTCGTGACCGGCTTGAATCCGGGAGTTCAGGCTTTCAAGCAGGGTCTGGAGGTACCAGGCATCTACCCAGCATATTTGTTGGTTTAGAAAAATTCTCCCTTCTTCGAGTTTGACGGCTTCATCGTTTTTCAGGAGCCTGCGAAGCCGGTGAAGGGTGGTGCTTAGCGCGCTTTCGGCCGCGTCCCCTTCGGAATCGGGCCAGAGAATGTCGCACGCGCGGCTTTTTTCCACTCCCTTTGCACGGCCTGCCGCAACAAGGGCTTTTAGCAGATCCAGGGGTCTTTGCTGAGCCTTGCGGGTAAACTGCAGCGGCTGCTGGTCTACCATCACGCTGAATTGGCCGAGAGCAAATATTTTTACCGGCCAGGGCCATTCGGGCACATGGAAAAGCGATTTTTCCGGAACCAGGCTTCGAACCCGGATAAGCCTGCGCACATATTCGGTTTCAATTCCCGCCTCCAGGGCTGCAGCACACAGCCGGGAAATCATCGGCGGCTGCCAGAAATAGGTATTCAAATATTCCTGCTCCCTGCCCAGGGCCATCGCATGCCGCAACTTTTCGGCGCAGTTTTCCTCCAGGCCCGCTTCCAGGAATAAATCGGCTTCGGCCAGGGCATATTGAAAATCCATGAACTTGTTGTGCCGCACGGAGTCCAGGCTGCGGCCGGAGACCAGGTAATTTTGCGCATCATGAATTTTCCCCGTCATTTGCAACGCCATTGCTTTTCCCAGGCGCGCCACGGCAAGACTGTGCTTTTCCCCGGATGCGAAAGCAAGTTCCAGTGCGGCATCTGCATGATAAACAGCCGCCGCCGGATCTTTTAAAAGTATGGCGCGCCATGCGGTCAGCACGTGATAGTAACACTTTGCCCAGGCACGGGACATGTCCACATCCGTTGCCGCCCGGTCGAGCACGCGCTTTGCATTTGCAGTATCTTTCAGACTCAAGGATGCAGCGGCCGCATGGCCCATCAGGAAGACCCGCCATCCGGGAATTTCAATTTCATTTAAAAATGCCAGGCCCTCTTTGCATGCCTGGAAACAACGGTCAAACCTGGCGGTTTTCCAGCAGAAAAAAGCGACCAGGTCTTTGTGCATGATTTTTAAAAGGGGCGGCGTTTCCGGGTTTTCCACATAATCGCTGAATCTTTCGATCAGGGCTTGGGCATCCCGGAAATCGCCGAGCATTAACCGACAAAAGCCAAGGGGCAGAAAAGCCTGGAGTTTGACCGGTACGGGCTCGCATTTTTCGGCAAGCTGACGGCATCGCTGCATCAGGGATCCGAGTTTCCGGTGGCCCGGGTTTCTCAGGACCATGGCAAGAATCATGCTGGAAATGGTTTTGGATTCCACCTCGGGCGAGCTATACGGGGGTGTGCATTCCAGCAACCGGTCGATTTCAGCTAGCCACTCATCCAGCGGAGCGAAAGTGCTGAATATATGCAGGTGGGTGTCGACAACACCGGACCAGGCAAGCATCCGCCCCGATGGATCCCGGTTTTCTTTGAATCTTTGATAAGCTTCTTCCAAAAGTTCCCGGGCTTCTTCCGGTCGGTGCGATATGCGGCACATGCCCAACCAGAACACGAGCCAGGGATTTTTTTCCATTTCTCCTGCGGGCAGCCGGGTAAGCCGGTGCTCCATGATCTGCAACCCTCCCCTGGAAATGAGCAGCGCCGCGTTCTGCATGAGAATACGGGTTGTTTCTTCCCAATCGCCGGCATCCAGAAACAATCTCATGGCCTCGACAATGGCGCCTTCGTCTTCGAGTATCCGGGCGGCTTTCTGGCGAAGATCTTTTAGTTCCTGCTCCGGGGTTTCCTGGAACAGCCGGTTTAAGAGAAACCTGCGAAAAAGCGGGTGGTACTGGTAATACACAATGTCGGCCCTGCGCTGCTCAATAAAAGCATTTGCCTTGCACAGGCGCCATAATATGCTTTCAGCCCGTGGATTTTCGCTCAGTCGGGCGGCTGTCAGTCCGGTCATCCACGGAAGCAGCGCGGTTTTGCATAAAAAGCTGTGCGTGGCAGCATCGGTTCTGTCCAGGATTTCGCCGGCAAAGTAATCGAAAATGTGCTCATGCGGCGGACTTGCCTGGAGATGTGGGTGTGCCTGGAATTCCCGCGCATTTTCCTCGGTTAAAAGAATCAGGCCCGCGGCCCATCCGTCTGTGAACTGGTGAAGTGCGCGCACCGTGGCATCCGGGAGCTGCTTTCCGCTTTTCTGCCGGATCACCTCCCGGGTTTCGTCCAGTGTCAGCCGCAGATCCGACCATCCCAGAAAAGACATCCGGCCGTTTGCACGCATGCGCATCAGTGCCCGGGGCGGCTCGCTTCTGCTTGCCAAAACGACCCTGGTATTCGAAGGAATCCGGCGGAGTCCGGTTCGTATAATTTCATGGAAGTCGCATTTTTCCGGCACTTCATGGTAGTCATCAAAAATAACCAGGCTTCCTCCCGGCAGGCGCTGGAAAAATGCTTCAAAAAAGCGGCCGGCAAATGCGCCCGGGCCGGATGATCCCTCCTCTTTAAAATCCGGCAGATCAGGGCCCCCGAACTCCCGAAGATCAAACCGGGCTGCCCGGGCAAGATAGTGAAACAGGCTTGCCGGCTCCTCCTCTCCCTGGTCTATCTGGTACCAGGTATAAGGCATCCCGCGTGCCTCTATGTAGGAGGAAAGCAGTGCGGTTTTTCCCGCCCCCGGAGGGCCGCAAACCCATGTTGCCGGTTTTTTCAGGCACTTATCCAGTTTTTCAAAAAGGCGTGTGCGAAAAGTTATCGCTGCAAATTCAGGGCGGGTGATCTTGGCGGGCAGCGAAGCATGCGGCAGAAGCTGCCCGGATGCTGTCTTGATCTCGTTCATGGGCCGTCTCGGGTGCCGGCAAAGGACTGTGAAGCGCTTTTCCGGACGAGTCTTTGGATACGCACATGACGTTTTTGTATTGATTCGTGTATATATTTATATACCACTTACTTTTCTTATTCTCAATGCGGAAATGAACCGATTTGTCAGGCGCAACCGTTTTTTCGCAGGTATACAGCATCAAAACAGGGGGCGGCGTTCTTTGGCAGAATCCACATTGACCGGCGTTTTTTCCTGTTTTATTTTTTTACACAGAGCAAAGTCTTGAGATATCGGGGCGGAAAATATGAGCATGCAGGAATTAAAGCGGATGATCGGCGGGGCGGAGCGGATCGTGGCATTCACGGGCGCCGGCATTTCAGCGGAAAGCGGGATCCCCACCTACCGCGGCGCAGACGGGGTGTGGAACAAGTATGATCCCAACAAGTACGCC
>JAIPES010000096.1 GCA_021737045.1 Desulfobacteraceae bacterium
CCAAGGGCGGGGTCGGTTTTTGAAGCGACATTGAGCGTTTACAGAAACCTCTGTAAACGGTCAGGAGCGAAAAAACTGACCCAGGCCGCAGGGCTTCCTTCCTGTAAAAACAGCGGCCGCGGTAAAAAGCTTTTTACGGTGCCATCAATATTTATGTTGCATGAACCCCAATAAAAGGAGGCAGATCAATGGAGTATTCCAAGATTCACGGACTGGAGCAAAAGGCCTCGCGCGTGGGCCTGGGTACCTGGGCCATCGGCGGCTGGATGTGGGGCGGAACAGATGAGGCCCAATCAGTGCGCACCATTCACGCGGCGCTGGACAAGGGCATCAATCTGGTGGATACTGCCCCGGTTTACGGCTTTGGCACATCCGAGCAGATCGTGGGAAAGGCCGTGGCTGAATACGGCAAAAGAGACCGGCTCATTCTGGCCACCAAGGTCGGGCTGCAATGGGATGACGGCCAAAAAAAAGTCTGGCGCAATTCCAGCCCTGAGCGGATCCGCAAGGAGATCGAAGACAGCCTCCGCCGGCTGCAGACAGACTACATTGATATCTATCAAATCCACTGGCCCGATCCTGTGGAGCCCTTTGACAAGACCGCAGAGGTGATGGGAAAGCTCGTGGATGAGGGCAAGATCCGGGCCATTGGCGTCAGCAACTACACCGTGGAGCAAATGGAGGCCTTCCGGGCAGCGGCCCCCCTGGCGGTCTGTCAGCCGCCCTATAACGTGTTTGAGCGGGCCATTGAAAACGATATTCTTCCCTATTGCATCCAGAGCGGCATTGCCACGCTGACTTACGGGGCTTTGTGCCGCGGGCTGCTTTCCGGAAAAATGACAGCGGATCAGCAGTTTGACGGAGATGATCTGCGCAAGGTGGATCCCAAGTTTAAATCCCCGAGATTCGCTCAGTATCTTGAAGCGGTTAAACAACTGCAAAACCTGGCCGAGAAGAAATACAGCAAAAAGGTCCTTCACCTTGCCGTGCGCTACGTGCTGGACAAGGGTGCAAGCGTTGCGCTCTGGGGCGGCCGCAGGCCGGAGCAGATGGAGCCCCTGCCGGATATTTTCGGATGGCAGCTGGCAGAAGAAGATTTTGCTGAAATGGATCAGATCCTTGCCCAGGCCATTTCCGACCCGGTGGGACCTGAATTCATGGCCCCGCCGGCGCGCCAGTCAGAATAAAATCACGGGGCGTGGCCGCGCAATTTCTTCTTGACGGATCGGTTTGCACCCATTATGGCATCAAGGGAATGCAGGGGCGGGAAAATCCGGCCCCTGCAATAAAAAAGCAGGCCGGCACGGCATTGCAAAAGGAGGCGCCCATGTCCCCCCCCAATCTGATTTCAAATCTGATCCCTGAACCAGAACAGAAAGATTTTTCCGATTTCATATATTATTTGACCGGCACCGGCAGCAAGTATCTGCTGCGAAACGATATCTGGCTCAATTGGCTCAAATGGTGCCGGGAAAACAACAAGGAATCCGATTTTGCCGAAAATTCGGCTGTTGGCCGCTTTCTGGCCCGGGTGCCGGAAATGCTGTTTCCAGACAGTATTGTGCTGATCCTGCACCGCTACACCATGGCCCGGTACAATATCTACCGGCTCAGCGCGGACCGAAAGCACATGCAGAAAATTTCGGTAAACCGCTACCTGGACTACAAGGACGCTTACGTCTGCGATAATACCGCCGGGGCCAACCGCGATGCCCTGGAGCTGGATTTTCTGCCGTTTTCCGATTACGCGCCCACCATCAAGAACGTCAAGAACGTGGGCAACGGCATCAGTTTCCTAAACCGCTACATGTCCAGCAACCTGTTTCAAAAGCCCGAGGACTGGGGCCGGAATCTGTTTGAGTTTCTGCGCATCCACCGGATCAACGGTGAGCAGCTGCTGGTCAATCCGGATATTCTCGATTCCCTGGATGATTTTCTGTCCGCCCTGGAAGAAACCATCGATGACCTGGGCAATCATGATGAAAACCTGCCTCATCAGAAACTAAAACCTCAGCTCAAAAGCCGGGGCTTTGAGCCGGGATGGGGCAACAGCGCGGGCCGGATCCGGGAGACCATGTCGCTTCTTTATGCGCTTTTTTATGAGCCGCGAAGCGCGGATCTGGAGGATTTTATCTCCAGGGTGCCCATGATTTCCAAAGTGGCTGTTTTATCCCCCCATGGCTGGTTTGCCCAGGAAAACGTGCTGGGCAAACCCGACACCGGCGGACAGGTGATTTATATCCTCGACCAGGTGCGGGCCCTGGAAGCCCACATGATCCGGGAGTTTGAACTGGCCGGCATTGATGTGACCCCCCGGGTGCTGGTGGTTACCCGCCTGATTCCCAATGCCGGCAACACCACCTGCAATCAGCCCAAAGAAGATATAGTGGGAACGGAACATGCCTATATTCTTCGCATCCCGTTTTATGACAGCCAGGGCGGGATTGTTGAGGATTGGGTGTCGCGCTTTAAAATCTGGCCCTACCTGGACCGGTTTACCAGGGACTGTGAGCGGGAGCTTTTGGCCGAGTTCGAGGGCCGGCCGGATCTGATCATCGGCAACTATTCAGACGGCAACCTGGTGGCCACCCTGCTGTCAGACCGTATGAATGTGATCCAGTGCACCATCGCCCATGCCCTGGAAAAGACCAAGTATTTGTTCTCGGATCTGTACTGGAAGGAGATGGAAAAAGATTATCATTTTTCCTGCCAGTTTACCGCGGATCTGCTTTCCATGAACAAGTCGGATTTCATCATAACCAGCACCTACCAGGAAATTGCCGGCACAGAAACCCGGTTCGGCCAGTACGAGTCCTACCAGTTCTACACCATGCCCGGGCTCTACCAGGTGGTCAACGGCATCAACCTGTTTAATCCCAAGTTCAACGTGGTGCCGCCGGGAGTTGATGAGGACAATTATTTCCCGTATACAGAAACCCACCGAAGGTCGGCCAGCCAGCGGGCCTACTGGCAGACCCGGCTTTTTTCAGAGCAATCCGGGGATATCCACGGTTATCTGGAAAATCCGGACAAACCCCCGCTGTTTACCATGGCGCGCCTGGACCGGATCAAGAACATCACCGGGCTGGTAGAAGCCTTCGGCATGCATCCGGAGCTTAAAAAACACTGCAACCTGGTGGTGGCCGCAGGCACAATCCACATTGAAAATTCAGATGACGCAGAAGAGCAAAACGAGATCCGGCGGATGTATGAGCTGATTGCCGACCATGACCTGCAGGGCCATATCCGCTGGCTGCCCAGCGTGTCCAAGGCGGAAACCGGGGAAGTTTACCGGATCATCGCCGACAGCAGGGGCATGTTTGTCCAGCCGGCCCTGTTTGAGGCCTTTGGCCTGACCGTGCTTGAAGCCATGCAGTGCGGAGTGCCCACCTTCGGCCCCATTTTCGGCGGCCCGTCCGAGATTATTGAGGACGGAAAAAGCGGGTATCTGTTAAACACCAGTCAGCCGGATCTGATGGCAGAGGGCATCTGGCGGTTTGTTTCCGGGTTTGCCGAAGACCCGGACAAATGGCACCGGGTTTCGGAAAAGGGCATGGCCCGGATCCGGGAAAAATACACCTGGGCCCGCTACAGCCACAAGCTTTTTTCCCTTACCAAGCTCTACGGGTTCTGGCGCTATACCGAATCCCGGGAGGGGATGGTAAAGCTGGACCGCTACTGCGACCTGCTTTACCATCTGCTTTTAAAGCCCCGGGCCGAGGCCATGGAGCACTGATAAGCGGGGCAGCCTTCGGGTCAAAGCCCCATGAACCTGGCGGCAATGTTTTTCATGATTTCATTGGTGCCGGCAAAAACGGGCATGACCCGAACGTCCCGGAAAGCCCGGACAATGGGGCAGGCCTCGCAGAATCCGTAGTCGCCGAACAGATCTGCGCACCGCCGGGAGATGCGCTTGGCCATGTCCGTGATCCAGTACTTGGCCATGGAAGTGTCCACGATGGCCTGCTCGCCTGCCATGTGACCGGCAATGAGCTTGTCGAGAAACGCCCGGCCCAGTTTGACTTCTGTTGTCATCTCCACGATGGCAAATTGGGTGGCCTGGCTTTTGGACAAAGGTTTTTGATTCCGGTCCGTGGCGTTTTTGCAGAAATCGGTGGTGATTTCCAGGATCAGTTCGGCTGCGGCCTGGGCGCAGATGGAGGTGACCAGCCGCTCCTGCTGGAGCTTTTCCATGAGCATGCCAAAGCCCGCCCCCTTTTGCCCCAGCCGGTTTTGCCCCGGGATCCGGCAGTTGGTGAAAAACAGTTCTGCGGTGTCCTGGCTGTGAAATCCCATTTTTTCCAAATGCCGGCCACGCTTGAAACCCGGGGTGCCGTCCTCGACAATATAGAGCGACACGGCATTGTAAGGGTTGGGTTCGTCCGGGTCCTTTGCCGCCACAATGACCAGACCCGCGTTGATGCCGTTTGAGATAAAGGTTTTGGCGCCGTTTAGCTCGATTCCCCCGTTTTTTTCCGCTGCGGTGGTGGTCATGGAGGCCAGGTCGCTGCCGGCATCCGGCTCTGTCATGGCAACCGCGGCAATAATGTCGCCGGAAACGCACCCGGGCAGATATTTCTTCTTCTGTTCCCCGCTGCCAAAGGCCTGGATATAGGGCACCACCACGTCTGAATGAAGAGCTGAGGCCAGGCCCGTGTGGTTGGTTTTGGCCATTTCTTCTGCGGCAATCACGGAATAGAGAAAATCGCCGCCCATGCCCCCGTATTCCGGCGAAACCCCCGTGCACAGAAATCCGGCCCGGCCCAGTTTCTGCCAGGCCCATTTGGGGGTGATATGATCGGCTTCCCACTGATCGGTCCAGGGCGTGATTTCCTTTTCCAGAAAGGCGCGCATCCGGCTGCGGAACCGGTGGTGGTCGTCGGTGTAGGCAAGTATTTCCATGGCCGCTGATCCTTTCTGTATTACCTGAGTTTGCCGATAAGCCCGCCGGCAATCACGTCTTTTAACACCCCGGGGCTGCCCAGAAAGATTTCCAGGGTTTTGGCATCCCGGTAGAAATGTTCCACTTCGTATTCGGTCATGTATCCGTATCCTCCGAGCAATTGTACGGCCTCGTCGGCAGCGGTCATGGCGGCATTGGCGGCCGTTAACTTGGCTGCCGCCGCGGTTTTGGCATCGCAGGTGCCCGCATCAAAGGCTTTGGCCGCCTGATAGACGCTTAATCGGGCCGATTCCAGGCCGGCGGCCATGTCTGCCAGCTTATGCCGGGTCACCTGGAATTGGGCCAGTTTTTTGCCGAACTGACTGCGCTGGCGCGTGTAATCCAGGGCCCTGTCAAAGGCGCCCTGGCCCGTGCCCAGGGCCATGGCAGCGGCCTGGATTCGGGCCTGATTCAAAAACGACAGACTCCGGTCCAGGCCTTGGCCGGGGGTGCCGATTATGTTTTTTACGGAAACGGCTGCGTTTTGAAAACCAACATGGGCGAAATCTACCATGCCCGCGCCAAGGGTCGGGCCGGCCGATTCCGTGGTGACGCCCGGGGTATCAGCATCCACGATGATCAGGGACTGTTGGTCGCCGGTGTTAACGGAGCTGTCTGGCGGGTCTGCATCTTCGCGGGTGGCGCACAGGACCACGTAAAATCCGGCGGTTATCCCGTTTGGCACGTATGCCTTGTCCCCGTTGATGATCCAGTGATCACCGCTGGCAGCGGCGGTTGTCTGTGTGCCGGAGATATCCGCGCCTGCACCCGGTTCAAACAGGGCTGCACCAGCGCGCATTTTCCCGCCGGCCACGGGAGGCAGGTATTTTTCCGCCAGATTTTTCCGGCCAGGATCAAACAGGCATTCTGCACCAAAACCCGACAGCATCAGGGCCATGCCTGCAGAGGCGTCTTTTCTGCACATCTGCTCTGCAGCCAGCACGTACTCGAAAAGACCCATGCCGCCGCCGTCATATTCATCAGGGATGTGAATACCGGAAAACCCGAGCTGGGCGGCCTTTTTCCGGACAGCAGCGGGAAGATCCCCGGTTTTCAGGGCTTCAATGATCATTTCCCTGTCAAACTGTGCCCGGACAAATTCCCGGACCGCCTTCTGGATTTCCTTGTGTGATTTGTCGAGTTCAAAGTGCATATCCGGCTCCCTGAAAATCAAATAAATGCTTCCAGCAAATGATGGATAAACAATAAAAAAAACCGTCTCAAAAAGTCAAGGAATTTTTAACGGCCGGAGGCAGCACCGCCCCTGGTCAGCTTATGCGTCATCGCCTCCGGGCCTTTGCGGCATGAGCGTTACCGGTGCGCGTTGCCGGAATCCGGGGATGACAGGGTCCGGATTTCCAGGCTGGCCAGCATGTCGCGCATCTGGGCAGATAGTTCGAGGTATTTGCGGCGCAGTTCGTCCTGGTAATCTGTGTTGAGCTTGTTGATTTTGTTCTGCATCTGCTTGAGATACCGCATGCGGGTGCTCCAGAGTTTTCTCAGGGCGTTTAGCTGCTCTTCCGAGCTGTTTTGCACGGCCGTGGAGCAGCGATTGACCTTGTTGATGAATTTACTGTATTTTTTGTCCAGCACATCCGCGATTTTTTCCTTTTTCAGGGTCTGGCGGGTGATGGTGTGGTAGTGGTGCCCGTAGATGGAATAGGTGACGGCCTCTGCAAACAGGTCCCGGTTTTTAAATGCGTTTCGCACCAGAAACTTGATGTAGTTAAACCCGTAAGCCGTAAACGGCTGGCGCAAAAGCGCGCGGAAAAAGATTTTGAGATCCGCGGCCCGCACCTTGCGCTGGTAATACTGCCGGCATTCGATGCGGTCGAGCAGATGGCTGCATCTGGCAAAATAGTTTTTCAGCCGGAAGCCGTAAAGGTGCTTTAAAATTTTCCGGTAGCCCTGGCGCAGAACCTGAGGATCCATCACGGTTTTAAAGTTGGCCTGCATGCTGTGGGTGTTGTTGCCGGCTGACTGGGACAGGATCCGGCCCTCGGCTTCCAGGCGCTGGTACAGGCGTGTTCCCGGAAGGGCGTTTAACAGCCCGATCATGGCCTGGGGGATTGCGTTTTGCTGAATAAACCGGATCTGCTGATCAAAGATGTCCGGCGTATCATTGTCAAATCCAAGGATAAATCCGGCCAGCACCTCCAGGCCGTTTTTCTGAATGGTACGCACCGCGGCTTCCATGTCGGATTTGAGGTTCTGGGCCTTTCCGGTTTCAGCCAGGGATTGCGGGTCCGGAGTTTCAATGCCGATAAACACGGAGTTGAATCCAGCCTCGCGCATGCCGGTCATCAGGTCGGGGTCATCGGCCAGGTTGATGCTGGCCTCGGTATAGAAATGATAGGGATAATCCCGGTCCTGCTGCCATTGAATCAGGGCCGGCAGCAGTTCCTTTTTGACCCGGCGCTTGTTGCCGATAAAGTTGTCATCCACCAGAAATACGGCCCCTTCCCAGCCCATGGAATACAGGGCGTCGAGTTCAGCGGTCAGGCTTTGGGCGTCTTTTAGCCGGGGCTTGTTGCCGTAGACGGTCCAGATGTCGCAGAATTCACAGTGAAAGGGACATCCCCGGGAGTACTGGATAGACATGGAGCCATAAGCGCCAATATCGAGCAGGTCGAACCGGGGCGCCGGCAGCCGGGAGATATCCGGATGCGGCGGCATGTCATAAACAGCTGCGGCCGTTCCGGAGTCGAGTTCGGCCAGAAAATCGCACAGGGTTTCATCGACTTCGCCGCGAAGGATATGGTCTGCCCCGCTGATTTCCTCCCGGCTGTTGGTGGCATAGGGTCCGCCGACCACCACGGTTTTGCCCATCTGGTTGCACCGTGCCACCACTTGCTCCATGGATTGTTTTTGCACGATCATGGCAGAGACAAACACCGCATCAGCCCATTGCAGCAGGTTGTCGTCCAGGGGACCGACATTTAAATCCACCAGTTTCAGCTCCCGGTCTGCCGGAAACAGGGCGGCGATGGTCAAAAGGCCCAAAGGCGGCATGGCACTTTTTTTCTTGATAAAGCCAAGGGCGTGTTTATAGCTCCAGTAAGTGTTGGAGGGCACTTCCGGATAAACCAGCAGGATATTTTGATGAGTGGCCATGGGGTGTTCCTTGTTAAGATGGGGGTTTAAATGAAACTTCTTCATTGTTCATTATAACCATTTGCCCCCCTTTTGACAAGGCCCCCCTTTGGCTATTGGCCTTGCATTTGCTGCCACTGATGAATCATCTTTACGTCCTGTGCAATATCTCTTCCGGTTGTGGTCAGGTAATTGCCGGTCATGATTCCGTTGGCGCCGGCGGCAAATATCCAGGACTGAAAATCGCCCAGGGTGACATGCCGGCCCCCGCAAATGGTGATGTCTTTTTCCGGATTGATCAGCCGGAAAAGGGCGATGGTTTTCAAGGCTTCTGCCACGGACAAAAGGGGCTGGTCAGCCATTTTGGTCCCGGCAATGGGATTGATAAAGTTTAAGGGGATTTTCTCAACCCCGATTTCCCGGAGGGTTACGGCCAGCTCAATTCTTTGGGCCCGGGTTTCGCCAAGGCCCATAATGCCCCCGGCACAAACAGCGAGTCCGGCGTTTGCGGCAGCCCGTATGGATTCAATGTCTGCATCGTATTCATGGGTGGTGCAGACCTGTCTGAAATGGCTGCGGGCGGTTTCCAGGTTGTGGTGATAGTTGCGGATGCCGCTTTGCCTGAGCTGCTGCGCCTGCTTTTCGGTGAGCATTCCCAGGGATCCGCAAAGGGTCAAATGCGTGCGCGAAGCAATTGTTTCCGCAGCCCGGCAGATGATATCCATTTCTTCGGCTGAAAGAAAAAGCCCGCTGGTGACCATGGAGAAATGGGTCATTTGCGCGTCTTCCATTTCCAGGGCGCGTGTTACCATTTCTTTTTCCGACAACAGGGAGTAGGTTTCCACCCCTGTGTCATGGTGGCCGGACTGGGCGCAGAATGCACAATCCTGGGAGCATTTGCCGGATTTGGCATTAATGATGGAGCAGGTGAAAATCTCGTTTCCCTTGAAATGCCTGCGTACCCGGTCGGCCGCCCAAATCAGGTCCATGAACGCTGCCCCGTCTGCCCCGGCCAGTTGGAGCGCCTGGTCTTCACTGATCCCGGCGGGCGGATCGGACAGGATTTTTTCTGTCAGATCCGCCGTGCTGCAGGCATTGGATGTATCGGCCGGGGTTTTCATATTTTGCCCGCCTGGACCAGTTTGGCAAAATGGGCAAAGGAGCGGTCATAGGTGGCTTCGGCATCTGCCGGAAAGCAGCAGGCCGGCAGCTGGCGGCTTTTGAGATGATATGCGATGCATTCACAGCAGATTCCCTTGCGCTGGCAGGGTTCATATGTGCAGTTGCAGCCGGAAAGGTTTTGTTCCTGTTTGCATTCCATGGGTCATACCTCCTTGGATGATTCGGGTTCCTGAGATGTTGCTGTTGTTTGTAGCAGGATTTCAACACAATAAAAACGTCATCTATACCACCTAAACCGAACGTTTTTCAAGTTTGCCGCAGGCATCTTTTGATGGTTTCGTAAAAAGCTTTTTATCGCGTCCTCTGTTTGTCAGGAAGGAAGCCCTGCGGCCGGGGTCAGTTTTTTCGCTCCTGACCGTTTACGGATTCAGCCAATACCTTCGCTTAAAATTTCAAAAACTCGGCCTGTCGGCCTCAAACAGTTTGAAATTTTTTAGCTTCGGTATTTGCTGAATTTTTCCGTAAACGCTCAATGTCGCTTCAAAAACCGACCCCGTCCTTGGACTTCCTTGGAAGGTTTTTAGATGGCGCCGTAAAAGTTAAAGATTAAGGCTTGCGCAATTTCGAAGAATGCAGAGTGCTTATCCGTACGTGAAATTCTGAGAAACTGCGCGTAACGCAGATATGGGTATTTACGGTGCCATCAATTTTTCCTTTGGGAGCTGATCAATGGTTTTTCCATGTGTCCTGAAGCCGGCGCGCCCCTGGCGGTCGCATTGCACGTTGGGCCGGCCA
>JAIPES010000097.1 GCA_021737045.1 Desulfobacteraceae bacterium
CTCACAGATAGGGTTATCTTTCTTATCTTGTCTTTGTCCTTAAAACGGATCCCTTCAAAATCATCTGAAACTATCGCAATATCAATATCGCTCCATTCATTAAAGCTGCCTTTTGCCTGACTCCCAAATATCACCGCTCGTTTGATCTGAAAACGATTTTGCCTTAGTTTTTCCAAATATTGGCTCACAAGGAGTTTTACTTCAGGTGAAATTTTATCCATGAGAAAGTCTCCTTGATTTTTAAAAATTGCGTTTCAGCAAATTCAGCAGTGCATCTTTTATAAAATTTCTGCCTGAACTCGGGGCTCCCAAGGAAGCCCAAGGTCGGGGTCTGTTTTTGAAGCGACATTGAGCGTTTACGGAAACCTCCGTAAACGGTCAGGAGCGAAAAAACTGACCCCGGCCGCAGGGTTTCCTTCCTGACAAACATCAAGCTGGGTTCCCGAATCAATCCTCTTGTTCGGGTTCGGTCCAGTCGCAGGTGTAGGCCAGTTCGTCGATCCAGGTTCTGTGCCATAGCCTGACACGGGTGCAGTAGGCGGCGCGGCCGATTAAGTGGGCGGCCACCGGGGCGGTGAACAAAATAAACAAAATAGCGGCAAAGGCGCGCAGGGTGGTGCTCAGGTCCATGTAAAACAGGGCCAGGGCCAGAAACATCAGGCCCGAGCCCAGAGCACCCGCCTTGGTGGCCGCGTGCATCCGGATGATGGTATCCGGCAGGCGCAGCATGCCCAGGGCGGCAACAAAGCAGAAGACCCCGCCGGCGAGCATGCAAAATGCCACAAAATATTGCGTCATTTATCTATCTCCTCCTGGTATTCGTCAATCCGGCCGCTTCTGGCCAGCCGCTCCCGGAACCGGGCCAGGGCCACGGTGCCCAGAAACGCGATTAAGGCATAGGCAATGGCCACGTCCAGAAACGACCTTTGCTGCCTGTAAATCGACAGGGCCGCCAGGATGGCCACGATCAGAACGGAAATCAGGTCCAGGGCCACGATCCGGTCTGCCTGGCTCGGGCCGGCAAACAGCCGTATGAAAGCCAGCAGAAGCGCCAGGGCCAGCAGTACCAGGGTGATTTTTGCAGCGGTTTGGACAACAATGCTTTCCATAACCATTATCGCACGGCCTCCAGCACCCGTTTTTCGATTTTTTCCTTGATATCCCGGCGGGCGGTTTCCACGTCGTCTAAAAACATCATGTGCACATACAGGGTTTTGCGATCCGCGGAAACATCCAGGCTCAGGGTGCCCGGGGTCAGGGAGATGATGTTGGCCACCAGCATGATCTCAAAATCGGTTGTGGCATCCAGGGGAACACCGATCACCGCCGGGCTGGAAAAATGCCTGGGTGTGATCACATCCCACAAAACCCGGAAGTTGGAGACCAGCAAAAGCCAGACAAACGTGGCCGCAAGCCGGACAATGTTGATCACCCGGGCGAAATATCCCGACGGCCCGTAGAGGTGCCGGGTGATCCACAGCGCCAGATACCCGATCACAAAACCGGAAACAAACCCGGTGGGGTTGAGCTGGTCCATGATCACGGCGAATCCGGCTGCCAGAAACAGGTTGAAGACAAACAGGTTGCTCATCTGCCACCTCCGAGTACCGCTTCGACATAAATGCCGGGATTCATCAGCTCATGGGCAGCAGAGCCGGCCAGACTCACAAACGGGCCCGGCAAAAGCCCCATTGCCAGGGTAAGCGCCACGAGCACCACAATGGGCGCATACAGCCAGAAATCACCCTGGCCCGAACCTTGTTTGTCAAGTCCCGGCTCCGGCCCTGATTCTGCCGCCGGGGCCGGCTTCCAGAAGGCCTCGGCCCATATCTTGGTCATGGAATAGGTTGTCAGCAGTCCCACCACAATGGCTGCGGCCGCGGCCACATAGGCTTTGGCCTCAAGCCCGGCACGGATCACCAGAAACTTGGCCCAGAACCCGGACAAGGGCGGAAACCCGGCCAGGGAAAACGCGGAAATAAAAAACAGGATCGTGATAAACCCGTGGTTTTTATAAAGCCCCCCGAGCCGGCCCAGCTCAAAGGAGCCGGCCTTTTGCCGGCACACCCCGGAGATCAGAAACAGGTTGGCCTTGACAATCATGTTGTGCGCCAGAAAAAACACCGCCCCGGTCAGGGCCAGGGGCGTAAACAACGCCAGGCCCAGCACCATGTAGCCCACCTGGCTGATGATGTGAAACGACAGAATGCGCCTGAACTCGTAGAATGCCGCAGTGCCCAGCACGCCCACGATCATGGTCAGCACGCCGGCTGCCAGCAGGATTCCGTGGGTAAAGGCGATGTCAAAGATAAAAACCAGGGTAAACATCCGGATCAGGGCATAGACACCCACCTTGGTCAACAGACCGGCCATTATGGTGGACACAGCCACGGGCGGGGTATGATAGGATGCGGGAAGCCAGAAAAACAGCGGGAAAATGCCGGCCTTGATACCGAATGCGGTCATAAACAGGGCGGCCACCGCGGTGAGCAGGCCCTTGTGCTCCACCTGCTGGACTGCGGAATGCAGATCCGCCATGTTCAGGGTCCCGGTCATGCCATATAACAGCCCGATGCCCGAGATAAACAGCAGGGTGGCAAACAGGTTGATCATCACGTATTTCACCCCGCCGTCGAGCTGCTGTTTTTCCCCGCCCATGACCAGCAGCCCGAAAGAGGCCATGAGCATGACCTCAAACCAAACGTAGAGATTAAACAAATCCCCTGTCAAAAACGCCCCGCACACCCCGCCGATCAGGATATGCAGCAGAGGCTGGTAGCCCGCGGCCAGCATGCCCGCGCGGATTTCGGCCCTGGAATAGGCGGCTACCGAAAGGCCCAGAATCCCCGTGACCGCCAATAGAATGGCACTGAAATGATCGGCTGCCAGGGTGATGCCAAAAGGCGCGGACCATGATCCGATCTGAACCGTGACCATGCCGGTTTTGGCAACCCGTGCCAGCAGGAGCATGCAAACCACAAAATGCGCCAGGGCCCCGGAAATGGCAACACTGCCCTGCAAACGAAGGTGGTTTCGAAGACACAGGGTCACTGCGGCCACGGCAAAGGGCACGATCACCGGAAGCACCACGAGCCAGCTCATGCGCCCTCCCCGCCCGGGCCATGCGCACCGTCGATTCCGGCCTGCCCGCCCTCTTCTGCGTCGCGCCCCTGACTGGGCTCGGATACGCGCATCAACTCGGTCTCCACGGTATCCAGTGCCTGGTAGGCCCTATAAAACAAGATAAACACAAAGGTCAGCAGCGCAAAGCCGATGACAATGGCGGTCAGTATCAAAGCCTGCGGCAGGGCGTTTGCCAAAGGTTGGGCCGGAATCACCGCATCCGGATCAATCAGCGGGGGACGGGTCTGCGAAAGGCGGCCGGCCACGAAAATCAGCAGGTTCACCGCGTTGGTGGCCAGCACCAGCCCGAAAATAAACCGGATCAGGTTGCCTGATAGCATCAGGTAAAGGCTTGCGGCCACCATGAGACCGCATATCACAGACAGCAGGGTTTCCATGTCAATCCTCTTTTATATCCGCTGCCAGATCCTCTTCCAGGGCCAGAACCAGGGTCAGAATCGCGCCCAGGACAATGGCATACACGCCCACATCAAAAAAAAACGGAGTGCCCAAAACAATTTCCCTGCCATTGAATTCGGCAATGGTCCACCACAGGCCGGTTAGAAACGTTTTTCCCGCAGCCGCGGCAGCCAGCCCGGCAACAAGGGCCGCCAGCATGCCAAAGCCAACCAGCCACAGCGGATCGATCCGGATGGCCCGGCGCACGGATTGCGCCCCTTCTGAAATGGCATACAGGGCAAAGCCCGTGCCCGCCACCAGGGCCCCGGAAAACCCTCCGCCCGGTGCGTTGTGCCCGCGCAGCAGCAGATATACCGAAAACACCAGGATCATGCTCACCAGAAAACGGGTTGCGGTTGCCAGGATCACCGAGCGGGTCATGAGTTGTATCTCCTTCTGCGGATCAGGGCAAAGCCGGCAATGCCGGCGGCTGCCACCACGATGATTTCCCCCAGGGTGTCAAAGCTTCTGAAATCCACCAAAATCACGTTGACAATGTTTTTGCCGTGGGCGGCCAGGTAGCTGTTTTTCTCAAAAAACTCCGTCAGCGAGCGGTCCAGGGGCGAAGACAGCACCGTGAGCATCAAAGTGGTGACCAGAATGCCCGTGGCCGCGGCCAGAGCACCGTCGCAAAACATTCGCCCCCGCCCCCGCCTGTCGCAGGAACCCAGCGACGGCAGCCGCAGCAGAATAATGGAGACGATGATCACGGTCAGGGTTTCCACCAGAAGCTGGGTCAGGGCCAGGTCCGGGGCTCCGAAGGTGAGAAAAACAATGGCAATGCCGGCGCCCACAACGCCCAGAGAGCAGATGGCCAGCAGCACCGAGCGAGTCATCACCACCGCGGCCGCCGCAGCCAGAATCACAATGAGCAAAAGTGCCTGCTCCACCGGGGGCATGGTGATTGAAATGCCAAAAAATCCTTGCATGCCGCGGACATAGCTAAAGGCGGTAAGCATGAAAAACGCGGCCGCCACAATGAAAAAATAGCGGTGCAAAGATCCGTTTTGCAAAATCCGGTTCTGGGCCTTGCCTGCGGCTGCCACCGCGTTGATCACGTGTTCATATAATTGCGAGGCATCCAGGGAAACTGCCCGATACACCGCACACACCCCGCAATTGACCCGTTGGCGGTTGACATACAAAGCCGCCCCAATGCCAAGGGTCAGCACGCTTAAGGCAAGAGGGTCGTTGATGCCGTGGAAAATGGCGAATTCCACATATTTTGAAGGTTCATGAATTGCCTTGACCGCCGGGTTGATCAAAACCCGGCCCACGAATTCCGGCACAACACCGAAAAAGATGGTAATCATCCCCAGTATCATGGGGCCGGACCACATGCGGATGCCGGCTTCTTTTGTCTCCAGATGGATCCCGACCCGATCCGAGAGAAACGGGCGGATCAGAAAAACACCTGCCACGGCTGTCATCAGGCCGTTTGCCAGCACCGCCGCGGCCGCGGCCAGCCCGGGCATCATGGTTTCGGCCAAAACACCCTTGTACATGATCTCCTTTCCGATAAACCCGAAAAACAGCGGAAAACCGGCCATGGAAAGACAGGCGGCAAATGCGGCAAAACCGGTAAACGGCATGGACCGGGCAAGGCCGTCTAAGCGGGCGATCTCCCGGGTGCCGGTCTGGTGATCAATAATGCCCGCCACCAAAAAAAGAGCGGACTTATACAGGGCATGCACCAGCAGAAAGGTCAGCACAGCGGTCATGGAGGGCGTGCTCTGCCCGCCCAGCAGCATGGTCATGATCCCCAGACCGGCCACCGTGGTATAGGCCAGGATCTTTTTGAGATCCGTCTGCCCCAGGGCGGTAAAAGCGCCCAGCACAGCCGTGAATCCGCCCACAAGCACCAGGGTGGCCTCCCAGGCCGCAGTCCCCCCCATGATGGGATAAAACCGGGCCAGCAGATAAATCCCGCCCTTGACCATGGTGGCCGAATGCAGATACGCGCTGATGGGAGAAGGCGCGGCCATGGCATTGGGCAGCCAGAAATGGAATGGAAACTGGGCCGACTTGGTAAATGCGCCGGCCAGCAGAAGCACCAGTATGGGGATGTAGAGCTGATGGGCCTGCAGATCGTCTGCAGCACGGACCATCTGGGAAATCTCGTACGTGCCCGAAGCGATCTGTAAAAGCAAAAAGCCCGCCAGCAGGGCCAGGCCCCCCGCGCCCGTAACCAGAAGGGCCTGGCGGGCGCTTTTGCGGGATTTTTCATGTTCATGCTCAAATCCGATAAGCAGATATGAAAATATGGTGGTCAGCTCCCAGAACACAAACAGGGCAATGACGTTGTCTGCGGTGACCAGGCCGAGCATGGAGATCATAAAGGCGTGGAGAAAAAAGAAAAAACGGCCGGTGCGGGCATGGCCGTGCAAATAATCCACGGAATAAATGCTGACAAAAAACCCGATGCCCGTGATAATCAGGACAAACAAAAGGCTTAACCCGTCGATCATCAGCGACAGGTCCACGCCCAAAGCCGGCACCCAGGCAACGGCCGCCCGATAGCTGCGGCCGGCCATGATCCCGGGAACCAGGCCCAGGGCTGCGGCAAACAGGGCCAGGGGCAGCAGGCCTGACAACCTTGCAGCCAGGTGGATATGATGATTGGACAAATGCGTGCTCATCTAAGGCAACCTGCCCTTAAACAATGTCTCCGAGCCGGCGCACCGTGATCATGTTTGTGGTGCCGGCCTCCCACATGGGATGGCCCGCGGTGATCACCACGAGATCGCCCTTTTTGGCATGCCCCTTTTCAATGGCAAATTCCGTTGCCCGGTCAAACATTTCATCCGTGTCCCTGGTGTAATCCATGAGCCCGGGCAGACACCCCCAGTAAAGGGCGAGCTGGCGCACGGTCCGGATATCCGGGGATACGGCAATGATCCGGCTTTTCGGACGGAACCGGGCGATCTGGTGAGCGGTGTAGCCGCTTTTGGTGGTGGCGATAATGGCCCGGGCCGCCAGGTGATCGGAAAGAATGCAGGTGGCATGGGCCACGGATTCGGAAATCCGGGTCTGGAGAATTTCCTGAAAGGATTTTTCGTAGGGGTATTTTTCCTCTGTGACCTTGGCAATGCGGCCCATGTATTCCACGGCCCGCACCGGGTGATTGCCGGTGGCGGTCTCTTCTGAAAGCATCAGGGCATCGGCACCGTCTAACACCGCGTTTGCCACATCCGTTGCCTCGGCCCGGGTGGGCCGGGGGGAGTCGAGCATGGAGCGCAGCATCTGGGTGGCGATGATCACCGGTTTTCCGGCCTGGTTTCCTTTTTCTACCAGCATTTTCTGGGTGCCGGGCACATTTTCCAAAGGGATTTCCACGCCCAGATCCCCCCGGGCCACCATGATGCCGTCTGAGACGTCCATGATGTTGTCTATATCCTTTAAGGCCTCATGCTTTTCGATTTTGGCGATCACCGGGGTGCTGTGGCCGGCATGGGCGATGATCTCCTTTGCCTGGCGCACGTCCTCGGAGCGGCGCACAAAGGACATGGCCACGTAATCCACATCCTGGGAAAGGCCGAAGGCAAGATCCGCCTTGTCCTTTTCCGTGATGGCCGGGGTGCGAACTGAGCCGGAAGGCAGATTGATGCCCTTGTGGGATGTCAGGGTGCCGCCCGAGATCACCTCGCAGTGAACCTCGGTTTTCGTGGTCCGGGTGACCACCATCTCCATGAGCCCGTCTGCCAGCAAAATGGTGTCGCCCACAGAAACATCTTCCGGCAGATGAGGGTAGCTCACAGAAACCCTGTTGCCCTGCCCGGCTTCGGCTTCAGTGGTCAACACCAGCGTTTCACCGGTTTTTAAATGAATGCCCGGGGGCTGAACCTCTCCCACGCGGATCTTGGGCCCCCGAAGATCCTGGAGAATGGCCACGGGCACCCCGGTTTCCTCAGAGGCGGTGCGTACCATTTGGATCATTTCCGCGTGGTTTTCCCGGCCGCCGTGAGAAAAATTGAGCCGGGCCACGCTCATGCCGGCATGGATCATGCGCGTAAGGATATGGACATTCGCGCAGGCCGGTCCGATGGTACAGACGATTTTGGTCTTTGACATGCAGCCCCTCCGGGGGGTTCAAGGTTCAGGGTTCAGGGTTCAAGGTTCAGGGTTCAAGGTTCAGGGTTCAAAGTTGCCGCGTCAGCCCAGGTAGACGGTGAGCTTGTCGCGGGCGGCGTCCACGTGCTGGAACGTAACCCGGGCCAGATCCTTGGGCTTTAATTCCACCCCGGCCGATGAAGGCAGCCGGGCTTCCATGAGATAATCCTTGAGCAGTATGGTATAGCCGTCGCGCCGCCTGTCCAAAACAATGGCCTCTGCCTTGCTGCCGATCATGCCCTCGAGGTATTTGAGGATCCAAAACCGCATCCGGCGGTTTTGCACCAGTCTGGCATGGGTCAGGGGCGGCTGGAGCAGCTGAAGAATCTCCTCGATTTCGGAGTCGGAATAGCCCTGCTCCAGACCCAGACACGCCCGGAGCTGCCGCTGGGAAACCAGGTCGAAATACTTTCGGATGGGAGATGTGGCCGTGGTATAGGCGTCCAGGCCCAGCCCGGAGTGGTGATCGGCCCGGGTGCCCAGAATGACTCTGGACAGCATCCGGCGCTGCATCCAGTTCTGAAACAGGGTGCCCTCATCTGTGCCGGAATACAGCCGGCCCCGGGGATGGTTCTGGGCCCGGAAAATTGCCGGCATTTGCTTTTCCGCCAGAAACCGGGCCATGACCCAGTTGGCCATGATCATCATCTCGGCCACCAAAAGCCGCCCCGGACTCTCCCGGTCCAGAATCCGCACACGGATATCTTCTGCACTGCACACCCGCAGGTACAGCTCAGGCAGCAGGATCTGCACGGCCCCGTTTTCCAGCCGCCGCTTTTTAAAGGCCTGCGCTGCTGCATGCAGCGCACGGATGCGATCATCGCTTTGGGCCGCGGCATCTGCCTCGGAATAGCTCATCTGCCGGCTGACCCGGATCACCGAAGGCACGATTTCATAGTCCACAACTTCGCCATGGGGGGTGACGGTAAAAAACGTGCTGATTGCCGGCCGCTGCTGCCCCTCCACCAGGCTGCAAACCTGTTCTGCCAAAACCGCCGGCAGCATGGGAATTTTCAAATCCGGCATATAAATGGAAGTGCCCCGGGAAATGATCTCCTGATCGATCACCCCGCCCTTTTCCACCCGGGCGGCCACATCCGAGATATGCACGCCGATGCGCAGATTCTTGCCGGCTTCCTGCACACTTAGGGCATCGTCATAGTCCATTGTGCCCTGGCCGTCGATGGTGATGATATCCAGATCGGTCAGGTCCCGGCGATGGGCGCTTTCGGGTATTTGATCCGCGGCGCCTTCCAGTTCTGCTGTGCGTTTCAGAACCGGGCCGGGAAATTCCATGGGAATCTCGTAGCGGTAAATATCCAGGTTCTCGTGGGCCTCCCAGTGACCCGCGCGCACCATCACCGAGAAGATGGACTCTGCCTTGTCCACGCCGGCCCTGGTAAGAATGGCCCTGGCGGTGGTCTGCCGGGCGCTTTCCTTGCCGTAAAGATAATAGGACTTGAGCAGTTCAATGACCTCAAGGTCCACATCCGGTGGCGCACTGCCGTTGTTTAACACCGCGCGCACCCACTGGCCGCCTTCCTCAACGAGCCGCTGGCGCCGCTGTTCGGCCTCCTGGCGGGCAATGTTGTTTTCCACCACCTCTTCGGGATGGGGATAAAACCAGTCGTGGCTGAATTTAAAATAAATGCGGTTTTCAAAAAAGGCCCGGATCACGGCTGATTCCTGGTCGCTGTCCGGCTCGCCGGAAAAACAGAACGAGGTCATGGTGTCCAGGTCGATCCATTCCTCCAGGCTGTGGACGGCCTCCCAAATTTCTTTGATGTCAATGTGGGCGCTTAAGGCCTGCCTTCGCTGACCAATGGTTTTCAGCGATTCCACCAGTTGATCACGGCCCTGGGTGAGCTTCAGCCCTGTGCGGGAGACATGGGAAAGCCGGGCAGCCTTCTGGTTGATCTCCCGGTTGTTTTCATTGAGCAAGCGCAGCCGCTCGTCTTTTTGCTCCAGGACCACGGCGCAGATAATGCGCTGCTGGTCGATATATTCCACAACCGTTCCGGGTTCCATAAATTCCTGTCAGTGTAAGTTATAAGTTTTATCAAAGTGCCTTGAAAATTGAAGGCACCATAAAAAGTCTGATTTCAGATGGTGCCGTAAAAAGCTTTTTACCGCGTCCGCTGTTTTTGCAGGAAGAAAGCCCTGCGGCCGGGGTCAGTTTTTTTGCTCCTGACCGTTTACGGAGGTTTCCGTAAACGCTCAATGTCGCTTCAAAAACCGACCCCG
>JAIPES010000098.1 GCA_021737045.1 Desulfobacteraceae bacterium
GGTCGGTTTTTGAAGCGACATTGAGCGTTTACGGAAACCTCCGTAAACGGTCAGGAGCGAAAAAACTGACCCCGGCCGCAGGGCTTCCTTCCTGCAAAAACAGCGGCCGCGGTAAAAAGCTTTTTACGGTGCCATCAATGTTGACATGCAGACCCGGACAATTGGGTCGGATCTTTTCCTGATCCATATCAATACTAAATGCCTGTTTTTTGTCAAGGGAGCAACCCGTCCCCCGTCGGCCCGGATGCGAAAATCCCTGCAGGATCTTTATATTTGCAGGATGTTTCACAAAAACAAAAAATTGCCCGAAACTTTCCAACAAGTGAAATTGCCTTGAAAATTCAATGACATTTTGTTACCTGAAAAATTTACTGATACAGATTTTCATTTACTTAGTGCCAGAAGGAAAACCAGGATTTTTCGTCAAGGTCAAGGACGGCGAAAATTTTAACCGCAGGAATACCCGACGTATTTTGAGGATTCAAATTTGAGCCGGACGCAGAGATTGGCGGAAAAGACGGTTTTCGTTCAGGCACTACTTATCAAAACCAGCCAAAAAGAGGTAGACATGCCAACGCAATTTAGCAGGGAAGAATACCGGAAACTCATGGATCTGGCCATGATCGCCAGCTGGGTCCTGCACGTGTTTGAAACCGAGGAAAATCCCGAAACCCGGGATTATGACCAGGTGATCCAAAAAATTTACGAAGGGGCCCGGGAAAAGGGCCTGGGGGACCTGGTGGCCTATGACGAGCAGGCAGGGGCATATCATCCCACCCCGGATTACGAGGAGGAATCCGAGGTAATGGATCTGCTTGAGGATTTCGAGGACAACCTGTTCTGGTTCGGCCTGGCCCAGCGCATGGCCCTGAAAACCCTTGTGGACAAAAAGGGTATTGAAACCTATGACGAGCTTTTTGACGAGGAGAACGCCGCCCAGCTCCGGGCCCTGGAATCGCTGTTTGCCGACGAGTTCTACGAAAACGGCTTAAACAACATCCATGCAGACCTCAGCACGGATGTATCCGATTCCGACCTTCCCAAAGAGCCTCACTGAGATGGACGCTGGCACAAACGACAGCTTCGGCAATGCAGCCGCACGGCTCATGGATGCGGCCCTGGGAAAAATCCCGGCGGACCTGGTTGTGATCAATGCCAGGGTGCTAAACGTGTTTACCGGCGAATTGCCGGAAAACTGCGGAATTTGCGTCAAGGACGGCAAAATCGCCTACGTGGGCCCGGGCGTGGAAAAAATGGCGGATGTGGATACCCGCATCATTGACGCCGGCGGAATGACCGTGATTCCCGGATTTATTGACGGCCATACCCATATGGCCGCATCCCTGGTCCCGGAGGAATTTCTCAAATATGCCATGACCGGGGGCACCACCACCATTGTCACGGAAGTCTTTGAGGGCTATTTTGCCGCCGGCCTGGCCGGGGTCACCGACTACCTGGCCGCGTGCAGTGATCAGCCCATCAAGATCTTTGCCACCGCCCCGGCCATGGTGTCCATCAGCAGCCTGTCGGCCGGAATTGACACAGAAGATCTGCAGGCTCTGCTTTCCCGGCCCGAGATTCTGGGCATGGGCGAGGCTTACTGGCAGGAGGTGCTTCAGCATCCGGAGCGCTATATGGCGGCGTTTGAAATGGTGCGCAAATCCGGCAAAACCCTGGAGGGCCACACGGCCGGAGCCAGTGAGCAGAAGCTGGCGGCCTATCTGGCCGCCGGCATATCATCCTGTCATGAGCCCATTTCCGCAGAAGAAGCCCTGTCCCGGCTGCGGCAGGGACTTTGCGTGATGATCCGCGAGGGCAGCGTGCGAAAAGACCTGGAAGCCGTATCCGAAATCCGGCACAAAAACATCGACCTGCGCCGGGTCGCCCTGGTCTCAGACGGCATCACCCCCGAGGCTTTGAGCCGGTCCGGATACATGGAAACCCTTGTGCAAAAGGCCATTGACCTGGGCTTTGCCCCTGTGGACGCCATCCGCATGGCCACCTTAAACGTGGCCGAGCACTTCCGGATGGATCTGCAGATTGGTGCCGTGGCCCCGGGCCGGGATGCGGACTTTCTGCTCATACCCGATATTTCCACCATCTGTGCCCGGTGCGTGGTCTCCCGGGGACAGGTCATTGCAGAAAACGGCAAACTGCTGGTTTCCCCCAGGCCCCACGTGTTTTCCCAAACCGCTTACAACACCATGCGACTGCCAAGGGACCTGGATGCGGCCGACTTTGCCGTCACCGCCCCGAATTCGGGATCTGTGCAGCGCGTCCGGGTCATGGAAATGGTCACGGACCTTGTCACCCGGGAAAAAATCATGGACCTGCCCGTGGCCAACGGCGGGATTTCGGCAGATCCGGAAAACGATATTGCAAAGGCAGCGGCTGTCAACTTCCGTCAGGACCCGGGCAGGTGCTTTACCGGGCTGGTAAAGGGTTTTGGCATAAAGGCGGGGGCAATGGCGGCAAGCGGTGCCTGGGACACCTCGGACCTTGTGGCCGTGGGGGTCAATGACGGGGACATGGCCGCTGCAATCAACCGGGTCAGCCACAACAGCGGCGGCATTGTTGCGGTAAAGCAGGGCCGGGTGATCGGTGAACTGCCCCTGCCCGTTTTCGGGGTCATGACAGAACAGCCCATGGCAAACATCATCGAAGCCAACCGCGAAATCAAATCCGCTGCAAAATCCCTTGGCATTGCCTTTCCCGATCCGGTGCTGAGCCTTTTGACCCTTACCGGGGCGGCCATACCGTTTATCCGGATCTGCGAGCAGGGGCTGGTGGACCTGAAAACCGGCCAACGCCTGGAACTGTTTGCATAAAACCGCCCCCGGCGACAGAAGGTTTTAAGCGCTCAGGCGCAAATCCGCCATGTACGGGAAATGATCCGACGGGTAAAACCCGTCTTCCTGGTATTTGATGATCCGGACATGATCAACTGAAAATTCCTTGCTTGCCAGTATCCAGTCGATGCGGCTTTTTTTGGGGATGCCGGTAAATCCGTGGCTGGTGAAACTGTCCCGGCCGCTGCCCCCGCCTGACTGCTGCCAGGTATCCTTCAGGCCAACCGCCGGGTCTGTCAGGACCTGGTGGACATCGGCTTCGGGCGCCTCGTTGAAATCGCCCATGACCAGCCTGGGCAAACGGGTGCACCCGGCCTGTTCCGCAATGATCTTTGCCTGGTGAAACCGGGCTTCTTTGCCGATGTGATCCAGGTGGGTGACAACCGCACAAATGTTTCGGCCTTCATCCTCCAGGCAGGCAAGATCTGCATAGCTCATCATCCGGGGAAAAGCGCTGTCCCAGTCCTTGCTCATGTAAACATCCGGGGTTTTTGACAGCCAGAGATCCCTGCCTCCCGTGATCTCAAACCGGTCTTTGCGCACAAACAGTGTCGGGCACTGGGCCTTTTTGTCTTCCTGGCGGCCGGGCATGTGGATCCGGTAACCCGGCAGGTTGTCTGCCAGGTACATGAGCTGGTCCCATTTCCCCTCCTGAGTGCCCAGGATGTCCGGGGCATGCTTTTCAATGACCCGCACGACCATGGCCCTTCTGCACTCCCAGGCATTTTGCCCGTCCCGGTCGTTTTCAAACCGCAGATTAAACGTCATCACCCGCAAATTCATCTGATTCCCCGTCGTTTTTGTCCGGATGGCCTACGCCGCCTTTCATGATGCATAAAACCGGATCATTCATAGGACTTATAGCTTTTTTCCTCCACCAGCTCGGATCCGCAGGCAAGGTTGATTGCCCGCTTGACCGCGGCACGCTTATCATTGTTGAAGTAAACGCTTCTGGCAAGGGAGATGAATTCATCATCAAAGGATTTGGTCCGCTCCTTTTCCCGGATGGCATCCTCGATATCCCACAGCCGGCCGTTGATCTCGTAGAGCGCCAGGTATTGGGGGCTTGTTTCGTCAATGCCGGCAGCCGCCATGGCCGTTTTGAGCAGAGCAAATTCCCTGTTGATATTGTGCAGTTTTTCCGGATCATGAATCCGCTCGGACTTGATGTGGACAATGGCAGCCTTGTCCACCAGTTCCCCCCACAGAGACATCAACCTTCATTGCTGTTCCTTTCCGCACAAACGGTGCATATGGGACAAATCCATTGATTTTTTACCGCAAACCATATAGTGTAGGCCAACTGATTTCAAGTCCAATCTCATTATAACCAAAGTGTTGTCCGGCAATTCCTGGCCGGGCCCCTTTTTTTGACCCATAAAAAATGCTTGAACCCGCACCTGAAAAAATCTGTCTGATCCGCACGTCTGCCGTGGGCGACACGGTCCATGCCCTGGCTTTGGCCAACGGTCTGAAACAAGGCTTTCCCAATGCCAGCCTGACATGGGTCCTTCAGACAATTCCCTATGAAATGGTCATGCACCAGCCGTGCGTGGATCAGTTTATCACCTTTGACCGCAAAGCCGGTTCTGCAGGCTGGCGAAAACTGATTGCAGAAGAAATTGCCGCCCTATGCAAATGCCGGCCCGTCATCGCCCTGGAAAAACCCATCCGCCGCACCATGATTCAGCTTCAGGGCTGCCGCCTGGTGGTGTCCCCGGATACCGGACCTTTGCACATTGCCGTGGCAATGGGCGTTCCCACCATCGGTCTCTATGGATACTCCAATCCCAGGCGCTGCGGCCCCTATCGGTTCCATGACCTCTTGATCGACCACTACAACGATCCGGACGCACAACACGCCCCCATTACCCGCAAAAGCAAGCCGGGCCGGATGCAAACCATCACCCCGGAAGAAGTGATTGAAAAAATACAATACTGCCTGAAAGCCTGCCCGGATCCGCAAAAACTGCCGGAGATGGCCAAATGATGACACTCCAGCGCCATCGGGGATATCGGTTCGGCTCAGGCCGGGGGCTGACCCGCCCGCAAATGGACCGACTGGCAGAATATTTTCAAATGCCGCCGCAAAACGCCCGGGGTCGGCTCGGAGGCAGAACAGGTGCTCAAACCGCGGAGATAAAAGGGCTGGGCAAGGTGGTCATAAAGGCCTACTTCAGAGGCGGATTGCCGGGCCGGGTCGTTGAAAAAACCTACCTGGGTATCGGCCCGTGCCGGGGCCGGGCCGAATTTGAAATGCTAAGCCGCATCCGCGCCATGGGCGTGGATGCACCAGCGCCGCTGGCCTTTGCATCCAAAGGGCGTATTCTGCAAAACACCTGGCTGGTCACCCGGCAAATCGAAAATGCCCGCACCCTTTCAGAACTGGCCATAGCCGATGCAACTGCCGCAAAGCAGATTATTTCCGCCGTGGCCGGCCAGGTGCGCAGACTGATCCAAAACCGCATCCTGCACGTGGATCTCCACCCGGGCAATATTCTGGTGAATGACTGCGGCAGGGTTTATATCATTGATTTTGACAAGGCGCTGCAAACACGGGATGACACCACCCGGCTGCGCCAGCGCTATGTGCGCAGGTGGCAAAGGGCGGTGATCAAGCACGAACTGCCCCTGTTTCTCGATCCGTTGTTCCGCAACAATATCGGGGAATAAGAAAAGCGTTTTTTGGGCCGGCGAAAAAAAATGCGGCGCAAACCGTAAAACTTACCGGCCTGCGCCGCAGGAGGGGATCACTTGTTAAAATGCGGCTACTTTTTGCCCGCGCCGCGCTTGGAAGCCTTGATGGGGTTGATCTTGGCCGCCTTGGTATCGGCCCCGGCTTTGGACACGTGGGTGGCCAGGTTACAGGTGCCGTTTTTCCACTTTTTTTCCGGCTCCGGGCACTTGCTGCAATACCAGCCGGATTCATACGATACGGTTCGGCCGCAGCCGTTGCAGGACTCAATAATCTGATAGCAGGTACCGCCGTTATAAACACAGCCGTCTGCTGTCATAAAAGCACATTCCATTCCTTTTCGGGTGGTCTGGCAGATCATTTTTCTCTCAACTCCTTTTCTCACATGAAATAACGGCCCCAAAAGGGGCCGGAAATTTTTTTACAGTCCAATATCTGCCAAACTTGCGGCAAATATAAAAAATTATCTATATAGCAATGAGCCTGTCCTTGTCAATATTTTTTTATTTACTTTTGCAAAACCTTTTTTATTATTGCATCCGGGCTGCCAGCAGGGCGGCGCCAATGGCGCCGTTTAACTGGGCGTGCGGCGAAACGCGGATTTCCGCATCCATTCGGCTTTCCAGGGCCCGGACCACTCCCTGGTTGCGTGCCACCCCGCCTGTCATCATCACCGGCGGGGTGACCCCCACGCGCCGGGCCATGGCCGAAATCCGGGAAGCAACGGATTCATGAATCCCGGCAATCATGTTCTGCCGGCTCTCCCCCCTGGAAATCAGGGAAATCACCTCGGATTCGGCAAAAACAGTGCAGATGCTGCTGATGGCCGCCGGGGCGTCAGCCTCGGCCGAAATCCGGCCAAAATCATCCAGATCCGCTTCCAGTGCCCGGGCCATGACCTCCAGGAAGCGGCCTGTGCCTGCTGCGCATTTGTCATTCATGGCAAAGTCGATCACCTTGCCGGTGCCATCGATTTTGATCACCTTGCTGTCCTGGCCGCCCACGTCCACCACAAACCGGATTTCCGGATCAATAAAATGCGCGCCCGCACCATGGCAGGTAATCTCGGTGACGGCCTTGTCGGCAAAATCCACGCTGTTTCTGCCGTAGCCCGTGGACACAATGATATCTATGTCATCCCGGCGGATACCGGTTCGGTCCAGAAGGGTTTCAAGCACAGCGTTTCCGGCTTTTGCCGCATGGTATCCCGTAAACTGCAGAGAAGTGCCGGCCAGCTTGCCGTCACGGATCAGCGCCGCCTTGGCGGTGATCGAACCAATATCAATGCCTGCGGTAATCATGCTGTTTTCCATCCCGGGGTGATATGCAATGAATTCAGGATTTCAGGGTTTCCATAAAGGCGTCAATGCGGGTGTCGATCTGGCTTTCGGAAAAAGCGCGCTCATCGACCATGTCTGCCTCGATGATTAAAGTCGGCACCCCGAGCCGGTCCATGATCATCTGCCGAAGATCGTACTGGCCCAGGGAATAGGGCTTGCAGGAACGGTTGGAATGCATCACCATCCCGTCAACCTGGTATTTTTCGATCATATTGGCCACAATATCAAACATCCTGTCAATGGAGATATTGATATACACCTTGGTATAGGTCTCGGCCATGGCTTCCAGAAAGGTCTGCCCGCCCATGTCCGGCAGCATCCCGCTCCAGGCCGAGGTGTAGGTATCGGCCACCAGGGCCGCATCATGGGCGGCAAATTTTTCAGACAACCACCGGGTCTTGTACCACACCGGAAGATTGTCCCACAAAAGCCGGTATTTTTCATCCGGCACCATGGAAACGCCGTCTGCAATGCGCTGGTTTAATTCATCGAGCAGTTGCCGGTAATAATCCACCGCAGTCCTGGTGCCGCGCAGGGTGACAATCAGGGCCAGGTGGAAAAATGCGTCAAATGCGGTCATGGGCGCCGGCCGGTGGGCGCAGGTGTCGAGCACGGCCTGCCAGAGCCCGGTGCCCTCCACGGAAAGCCGGCCCACTTCCTCCATGCGGTCATAGTTCATTTTGGTGCCGCAATGGGTCTCGAGAAAAGCGATGTATTCGTAAATCTGGGAAAGCACGTATTTGCGGGCAGAATCGGAAAACTCCGTATGCACAAACGGCGTGTCCAGGATAAACAGGGGAACCTTGTAATACCGCGCCGCGGTTTCGTACCACTTGAGCACGGTGCCGCAGATATTGTTGCAGCACACCAGCATGTCGGGTTCGGGCAGGCCGCCGATGGGCCCGGTTTTTTGCACGCTGTCGGCGATGTCGGCCCGGGCATAGGAGCACAGATCCCGGGAATAGCCCATTTCCTCTGCTTTTTCACAAAGCTGCGCCCCCATCTTGGAGGCCCCGATCATGGCCCCGTGGTTTTCCGGGTACACCGGAATCACGTCCATGGCGATCAGGGGCTCAACCGGGCCGCCGCTGGTGATCCAGGCCACTTTTTTGCCCTGCTCCCGGGCGGTTTTGGCATCAATGTAATAATTGGTCATGATCTCCTTCATGCGGGAGACCGCCTGAATTTTGGGCGCTTTTTTTGCCGGATCATGCTTTTTTTGATTATCTGCCATTCATTGTCTCCCATACGCCCCGAACTAGAGCATATCCACAAAGGTTTCCAAACGGGTGAGCAGCTGCCCACCGGGCGGGGGCTGGTCCTCGATTTCGATAAGCAGACTCGGAATCTGTGCCTCGTCGAGAAACTGCTTCAGGTAAGGGTAGTCAAAAGCGTGGGGATCACAGAATTTAAGCTGGAGAAAAATCACCCCGTCTGCCCCCTGCTGCCGGGCCGCATCCACCAGGTGCCGGCCCCTGGCGGTGATATCGGCATGCTTGGCCGGGCACACGCTGCGCGACAAATACCGGTCAGCCACAGCCGCCACGGGATCTTTGGTATCTTCGGCAATGGCACCCTCAAAATACCGGGCGCCGGTACACAGGTCATCCCATACCAAGTCGGCCCCGGCCCGGGCCAGCAGATCATAGACGTCCGGATGGGTGCAGATGCCGCCGGCCAGCATCAGGCGCTTGCGGCCGGTCTGCGCTGCAGCCCCGGCAGAAGAGCGGATCTGATCCAAAAATGCTGTAATTTCACGCAAAAATGCCGCCGGTTCCATGACCATGGCCGCGGTCATGATCCAGTGCACGGCAGAAGGTTCAAACAGGCCGGGATTTTGACTTCTGATCGCATATAGGGCTTTTAACTGCTTTCGGATCTGGTTGTATTCACAAATTGCAGCGTTTATATCCGCATCACGGATTTGTTTGCCAAATGCGGTTTCAAGCTCCCGGCAAAACCCGGAGAGCACATCAATCATATATTGCCGGGCACTTTCAGTATTTAGCTTAACCGGCAAAACCGCGTCAAAATGATGGACAAAACCGGCATTTAACCGCCAGATATCCGACAGCCGCTGAATGGAGTCACAGGTATGGGGAAAAACCGCTCCGTCAAGAAAATCCAAATTCCCCTTTAAGGCGTCCTCCAGGCCGCCGCGCACCAGGGAACAGCAATAGGACTGAAGATGGGTGTCCGCCAGGCTGATTTCCCCCCGGGTGCCAAACAGGCGAAAAGGCAGGACCCCGGCTGCGTAAATCAGCTCTACGGGCGCATAGGAGCAAAAAAATCCAAGGATACTGCGGCCGGTTTCCTGTTTTACGCTGCGGCCGTAGCCCGCGGGATCGCGCCAGATGGACCGAAACCTTTCTGCTGAAGTCATGGAGTTTTCCTTATACAAAAATGATGGCACCGTAAAAAGTCTGATTTCAGATGGTGCCGTAAAAAGTTCAAGATCAAGGCTTGCACAATTTCGAAGAATGCAGCGTACTTATCCGTACGTGAAATTCTGAGAAATTGCGCGTAACGCAGATATTGGACTTTTTACGGCGCCATCAAAAATCAAGTCCGGTTTTTTTTGCAAAGTTCAATAATGTGGTTGTCCTGCACAGACATGCCTTGTTCATACCCTTGCGGCCGAAGCCCTGTCAAGGCGAAAAAACGAGCATTCGTTCGTTTTTGGCGCTCCTTTTTCACCCTCACCAGCCAAAACCATATTTTTCGAAAAAAATCCATAATGCAACAAGATCAATCTAAATACTGCATTCGTAAAATCAATAGAAATCGAAATATTGGCTAACCGCCCGGAAATAAAATTAGAATACTCTTGACAAAATCATTAAATTTATTATTTTATAGAATTGATTAAAAAAGAAAACATACTATTATAGTGCCCGAACGAAAACCAGGATTTTTCGTCAAGGTCAAGGACGGCGAAAATTTTAACCGCAGGAATACTCGACGTATTTTGAGGATTAAAATTTGAGCCGGACGCAGAGATTGGCGAAAAAGGCGGTTTTCGTTCAG
>JAIPES010000099.1 GCA_021737045.1 Desulfobacteraceae bacterium
CTTGAATCCGTGGCAAAAGACAGCCAGGCCATCAATACGGACCTGGAAAAGGCCGGTCAAGTGCTCAAGGGCAAGTAGCGGCCGGTTTTTTGCCCTGGCTTCTTATCCCAGGGGCACAACCATGGGCGCGCCCCGGTGGCGGGTGATGTCCACGGGCACGTCATAGACCTCGCCGATGATTTCCGGGGTGACGGTCTCCGCGCCGCCTGCGGCAAAAATTCGCCCGGCCTTTAAAAAAATAAACTGGTCTGCATACCGAAGGGCCATGTTTAAGTTGTGCATGGTCATCACCGCGGCCACCTCGTGGGTGGCGGCCACCTGCCGGATGGTTTTCAGGATCTCGATCTGGTTTTTCAGATCCAGGCTGCTGGTGGGCTCATCGAGCAGCAGGATGCCGGGCTCCTGCACCAAAGCCCGGGCTATGCTGACTTTCTGCAGTTCCCCGCCGCTTAATTCCGTGACATACCGCAGGGAGAGCGCATTTAGCCCGAGCCGGTCAATGGCCGCATGGGTCAGCCGGAGATCGTGCTCAGATGCCCGCCAGGTGATATGCGGCCGCCGGCCCAATAAAATGGCGTCAAAAACCGTGGTCCGGGCGGCTTCCGCCCGCTGGGCCACATACCCCATCCGCCTTGCAATTTCCATTGCCCCCATGTTTAAGATGTTTTCCCCGTTGATGCGCACCACTCCGGTCCGGGGCCGCAAAATGGCGTTCATGCATCGCAGCAGGGTGGTCTTGCCCACCCCGTTGGGCCCGAGAACAGCCACCACGTTGTGAACCGGCACTTGAAAGCAGATGGAATCCAGCACGGCCGTGCTTTTATACTGAAACGAGACATTGTCCACTGTGAGAATCATCGCTGCTGCCCCCGGATGATCAGGTAAATAAACACAGGCGCGCCCAGAAACGAGGTCAGGATGGATACCGGCAGAATATGCGGGGCCAGCACCAGCCTGGCGGCCGTGTCTGCGGCCAGCAGCAGAAGCGCGCCGATAACGCAGGTGCCGGGCAGCAGAAACCGGTGATCATCCCCGATCAGACGCCGCACCATGTGCGGGCATACCAGGCCCACAAATCCGATGATGCCCAGAAACGCCACCACCACCGCGGTGACAAGGGAAGCGGCCAGCATGCCCACCAGCCGCGCGCGCTCCACCCGGACCCCGAGGCCCCTGGCGGTTTCATCTCCGGCGTCAATGGCGTTGTAGTCCCAGCGCTTGAAAAATCCGTAAACAAAAACCGCAGCCAGCACCACAGTGATCACGCCCAGCTCCTGCCAGCTGGCCCGGGATACGTCGCCAAAGGTCCAGAACACCATGGCCGCCAGCTCCACGTCATCGGCAAAATACTGCAGAAACATGGTGCCTGCGGTAAAAAGCGATCCCAGGGCCACCCCGGCCAGGACCATGACCTCGGGCGAGGCGCTGCGGATCCGTGAAATGCCAATGATGATAAACGTGGCCACCAGGCTGAACCCGAACGCGGAAAGGGTGACCGCATACGGGCCCAGCATTGCCGGGAGCCAGGAGCCGGTTTCCTGTAAAGATCCCGGCCCCACAAGCATGACGCAAAGGGCTGCACCAAAAGCTGCGGCATGGGAAATGCCCAGGGTAAAGGGCGATCCCAGGGGGTTTCGCAAAATGGACTGCATCATGGCCCCGGCAACCGCCAGCCCGGCGCCTGCGGCCATGGCGGTCAGGGCCTGGGGCATCCGGATCTGCCAGATGATAATGTCGAATTTTTGCGCCGAGGCCCGGCCCAGGAGGCTGGAAATCAGTTCGCCCAGGGGCACGCGCACCGCGCCGACAGACACGGATCCAATCAGCATCAGGATCAGCAGGACCAGGGCTGCGGCCACAAAGGTGGTTTTTTTGCCGATATGGGTCTTGTATTCTTCCGGGATTTGCGTATGGGTCAGGTGCATGGCTGTGAATCGCCTTTTTGTTCCATCACTTGTTCAAATACCCGGTTGCCGAACATGGCGTTGATCCGGTCAAAAACCGGACGCCCCACAAGAAAGGAAAAGATTTGATCTGCTTTTTTGGCCGGGTCCATGTCGGAGAATTTTTCCGGATACAGTTTTTTGCCCACATACCAGGCATTGGCAAAAACGGCCCCGAAATTCTGGGCATACCAGTTATAGGGCATCAGGCCGAATACCCGGCCCTGGTCAACCGCGTCCAGGTGCTGGTATGCCGGATCCGTGTGCAGTTCATCCAGGGCGCTGGCGCCGGGATTGGACACGGTACCGGCAAGATCCAGAAACAAAATTTCCGGGTTCCAGGCCAGGATCTGCTCCCGGGCCACCTGGGCGTGGGAAACCGGTCCGGACGTGGGTCTTGCGCTGTTGGCCGGATGCCGGGCCCGGGTGAATTCAAAAGGCGGAAAATCCGGCTCAGTGGAGCGAAATCCATGGGGCCCCTTGTAGGAAATCCCGCCCACATAGCAGGTGGGTTTGGCGGATTGGGGCACGTCTGCGGTGCGCCGGGCCAGATCTGCGACCTGATCGTCAAAAAATTGGATGATTTCTTCGGCCCGTTTGGTTTTGCCCAAAACCCGGCCCATGATCTCCAGGGATTGATCCAGTTGATGGCGGTAGCCGGTGAGATTTCCGTATTGGAGCACAATCACCGGAAGCCCGGTTTTTTTCTGGAGTTCGCCCGGATCATGGCCCATGGATGCAAAGGTCTTGAAAATCACTTCAGGCTGCGGGTCCAGGGCGGCAATGAGCTCCGGGTTGTCCATGCCCCGGAACTCCCCGAACATGGGCAGGTCCCGGAGTTCCGGATGGGCCAGGGCATAGGGCCGTGGATCGGCACCGGAAGAGACGGCTTTTTCCATGCTGTCAACCGCGATAACGCGGTCTGTTGCCTGAAGATATACCGCAAGCCGCAGGCATCCCGGACCCGAGCAGATCACGCGTCCGGCCGGCACGGGAACGGTTGCTGTCCGGCCTGCGGCATCTGTGACGGTCTCCATGTTTTGGGCCCCGGCGACCCGGTTTCCGGCCGCCGGGGCCGGAACCATGACCGAGGCGGCTGTCAGGGCGAGGAAAAAAACAGCCATGCGGGATGTCATTTTTCCTCCCCATGGCACTGGCGGCACAGGCGTCTGCCGTCTTTGGTTTCCACCAGCTTTGCGGCCATGGTGGGCTCCCCGCATTGGTCACAGGCAACAGAAGGGTCGATTTGGGCTTTTTCCGGCAGTTCAATCTTTATTTCCGCAATGGAGAACAGGGCTTGTTCATCCATTTCCAGGATATCGTGGGAGCGTTTTTCGTGGATTTGGGAAAAGCGCTGCTTTTCCGTTTCATCGGCCTGATCGGCAATGAATTTCTGCAAAAGGGCCATGTGCTCGGTATCGGGTTCAAAGGCCCCGGGCCGCAAAGACACGCGCACGCCCCGGCCGGTCTGCCGGCTGGCAAAGGTAAACACCATCTTGCCGTAATCATGGTAAATAAAATTGCCCTTGCCAAAGGTGCACCCGGTGAGTACCTGGACGGCATCCGCCGAGCAGGCGTCGGTTTCCACGATGGCAATCAGTTCCTCGTCCAGGCAACGTTTTTGGTTTAACCGGGTCATGCCGGTGCGGGCCGCCCGATACCCGATGGAAACTCCGGGGCACAGATGGCCGTGAAATTCCAGGCACTTTTGAAAATCTTCGCGTTCCATGACTTCCTGTGCTGTCATATTTTTATCTCCCTGGGTTCAAATTTCAAATGTTTAAAAGACCAGCTCCGCGCCGATGTGAAAGCTTCGGCCTGGTGCGGGAAAATCATATTCCTCCTGATACGTTTCATCCATGAGGTTTTCAACCCCCCCGGTGAGAAAGCCGGTGCAGTCCAGGTGCGCAAATACCGGGTACTTGAAAAAAAGGTCCACGGTGACAAAATCATCCATTTCCCGCAGTTCGGCTGTTGCGCCGGCAAACTGAGAGGCCCCGTCCGGGCTGGCTGTACCGGCCAGATAGGGCACCTGCCGCTCATCGACCCAGCGCAGTTTGACCCGGGCCATGGCCCCGTCCGGCCGCTGCCAGGAAAGCCCGCAGTTGAACTTGTATTCCGGCAGCTCGGGCAGGGAATCGGAAAGCGTGTTGCTGGCATCCAGGACATCGCCGTGTTTTTTCGTGTCCTGCCAGGCAAAATTGGCAAATGCGCTGATGTGCTTTGTCAAAGATGCGGTCGCATCGATTTCCGCGCCTGTAAAATCCACCCGGTCCACATTGTAAACCACCCGGCTGGGGGCATAGCCGAAAATCCAGCGGATATAGTTTTCCACCCGGTAATGGTATACGGTGGCCGACAAGGTGAGATTTTTCAGGCCGGAGTATTGGGCCCCGGCCTCGTACTGCATGGCGTCTTCATAGGTCAGGTCCTTTCGGGTGATATTTGTCCGGGAATCCAGCTCCGGCTGGTATCCCGCATAATACCAGTAATATGCCGGGTTGTCCGGAAACCGGGCGGCCCGGCCGGCCCGGCCGTAGAGCGAAAGCCAGGGCTGAAGACTGTAGACAAGGCCGAGTTTCGGCTGGACAACTGCTTCGTGAAAATCCACTTCCCGGTCCGCGTATCCCAGGGGCTTGCCTGCTGCATTGTAACCGGTCACCGCATCCACAGTCCGGTCTCCCTTGTAATCATCATAGCGAAGCCCTGCGTATACATCCGTTTTTTGGCTTACATCCCAGGTGTCATCCACGTACACGCCGTGCCACCGGGTGGCATCCCAGTCATCGTCAACGTCTGCAGGTGGCCTGGGAAAATACCCCGGCCGGATATAGGTGTTGTCCGTGCCGCCGTATCCCTGATAATTTCCTTCTGCCCCGAATCCGATTTGGTGATCTTTTCCCGGTCGGGCAAAATTGGTTTTCCAGCCCCAGGACCGGTCCGGGACCGCATCGCGTTCCAGGATTTTTTCGCCGGTTTGCCGGGAATAGAGGGTGTCTGTGCGGTCTTCGTAGTTGATATAGGTGATCAGTTCCGAATCCAGGGAACCGATTTGTTTTTGGGCGCGCAAGTCCGCCTCTGTGCGCTCCTTGTGAAAAAAGCTGCGGTCGCCGTGGCTGTCGCTGCCGGGAAATTTGATTCCGGGACCGGCCAGATAGTCGCCGGCATGCTCGGGAAAATCCGAATCATAATCAGCCAAGTTTTTGCGGTTTTCCACGGGCATCTGGTAATCGCCCGTGCTGTGGCGCAGGGAGAACTGCAGTTCGCCATCATCGCCCCAGAAGTAGTGAAAACGGCCCGAAACATCCGTGCGCTCTGCCCCGCTGTTTCGCAGGTGCCCGTCGGTGCGTTTGTGGCCGGCAGACAAACTGGCGGCAAATGCGTCCTGCCGGCCGGAAACCGAGGCATCTGCGGAAAACGTGTTATATCGCTTGTAGCCGGTTGAAATCCTGGCTTCAAAATCCTTGTCCGGGGCTTGGGATGTCATGCTCACCGCGCCTCCCAGGCTGTTTCCGTGTTTGGCGGAAAACGCGCCCTTGGTAATGTCCACGGTGTCAATCTGCTGGGTGGAAAGGGCGGTCCAGTCCACGAAATAACCGCCCATGACTCCGGTTCCGTTTAAAGGACGGCCGTTTAGCAAAATCTGGGAGCGTCTTTCATCCAGACCCCGCAGGCGCACCTGACTGTTTTTGGGGGTAAGGATGCCCCGGCGCTGGATGTCAATGCCCGCGGCCGTGTCCATGGCATCCGGCACGGTGGTGACCACGGCCCGGCCGGCCGATTCCATCCGGATGGTTTGGGTGTCTGCCTCGGGTGACGGAATCTGAGCGCCTGTAAACACAATTTCCTCCATTTGATAAGCCGATTGCTTTGGCTCCTCAGCGCCGGAAACCGCCGGCACTGAAATTGTCATCAGCGCGGCTATTACGGGCAATGCAAAAATTCGTAATATTTTCAAGTCCCTTCTCCCTTCTTTCTGAAAAACCATAAAAAAAGCCGGGTGGCCTGAGCGCCCTTCAGGGCGAGCAAAGCCTTCCCGGCTTGGTTTTTTAAATTCGTGTGAATGAAAAATCAGAAAGATTGACAAGGGCAATTTCATATTGCGATTGCAAGGCCATGTACACTGAAGCCGCCGGCGCTGTCAATGATTTTTGCACTGCCCGCCGGTCTAATTGGCGGTCTCGCGCATTTTTGCCGACACACTCGGAAACTGTTCCAGGTTGGTGTGGGGCAGAAACAGCGTGGATGTGAATTCATCCATAACCGCCGTGTTTGTGGGAAAATCCATGTAGGTCATGGCATTGCAGATCTCACCGGCTGACTGCCGGTGATCTGCAGACAGCAGTGCCATGCAGGCACCGCCGATGCTGGAGTTTCGGTAATAATAAAATATTTCCCCGTCAATGTCGGGCAGCAGGCCCAGGGTCACGGACTTGTCAATGTCGAGAAACTGGCCGAAACCGCCGGTGATGATCACCCGGTCGATCATGTCAAAGCTGACTCCGATCTGGTTGAGCAGCACCGTGAATCCCGCATACACGGCCCCCTTGCTATTGTAAGGGAACCAAACAGCAATATTAATGCCAGCGCACTAAAAAATTTGCACTATGCTATTTTTTTAATGCGCCGGTATGCAAAAGGATCCATGCGCAGGGGTTGTCGGCTGGCTGAGGCGTGTTTGGTGGTGATGCAGACAAGGTGGGGGCAGGCTGACCATAACGAATGTAACGTTATGGAACGTTAATGCTTGAGGGCACCGTAAAAAGTCTGATTTCAGATGGTGCCGTAAAAAGTTCAAGATCAAGGCTTGCGAAATTTCGAAGAATGCAGCGTAGTTAGCCGTACGTGAAATTCTGAAAAATTGCGCGTAACGCAGATATCGGACTTTTTACGGCGCCATCAATGCTTGAGGGAAATATTTTGCACCAGGCCTTGTGCCCAAAAAAAAATCAGCAGGCGACCGGGCTGCCAAGTACCCGGCCACCTGCTGATCCAGGGAGGTTGACAAGTCAGGAGGTGTTGTTCAACCTGTAAATTAACAGGCAATATGCGTGCCAGTTATCCGGGCTGTGTTTTACAAACTGAAATTACCCCTGGATCAGATCGCAGGTGAGGTTTGCAGCTTTTTCCATGGAAATCCGGCTCATGTTCAAAACAAGATCATACAGGCTCGGATGATCATAGTCCTCTCTTCCAAATTTTTTATAAAGAGCCCGCCGTCTTTTACCCTGGACCGTTATGGCGGTTTCTGCCTGCTTGCGGGTGAGATTATAGTTTTCCATCATGAACCGGACCCGGTCTTCGCGTCTGCCCACCAGCAGAATATGGAAGGCACGGGGGTGATCCCGCAGGATATACTGCCCGCCCCGTCCGATGATCACGCAGTCGCCTTCCCCGGCCATTTTTTCGATTATTTCGTACAAGGCGCTTACATAGATTTTTTCGTCAATATAGCCCTTGGTTTCAGCCAGAACGCGGTCCACGTAGCTTTTGGAGATCATGTAGTCCATAAACCGCAGCAGCGAGCCCCCGGCTTCCTTTTCAATGGATTTTACCCAATCGTTGGAGACTTTGGCGCGTTCGGCAACCATTTGCACCAGGTCTTCGTCTGCCAGGGTGAAGCCCATCCGCTTTGATACTGTTTTTCCCAGGGTTTTTCCCCCTGCTCCGAATTGCCTTGAAATGGTCAGCACCGTCATAACCTCGGCTCCTTTTTGCGGGTGATTGTTGCAAATACCTTGATCTCAAACCGAAACACTGTTTTTTCTTTTCATAAATATATACATGTTTGCGCACATGAAAACCCGAAAATCGAAAACCGGCTGAATATCAGAGTTATTGATCGGATCATCCGGGGCTGCGGCCGGGCGTTTGCCCCAAAATCAGCACTTTTTTCAGAGCCGCTGGATCAGATAAATATAGGCCGGCAGGCGGCAGCGGGTTTTCAGTTCATTAAACCGGGTCAGCAGCCGGTTTTTGTCCCCGATATGCTCAAGCGGGGACAGGTAGACCGCCCCTTTGGCATAAAAATGCGCCAGCCGGCTGCGGGTCAGTTCCAGAATAGAGGGCAGGTGGGATTCGGGCAGGTCTGCGCCGATTACGAAATTGGCCGTGACTTCCACCCGGTCGTATTGCTGGTTGATTTCCATCATCCGGTCAAAGGCGGCTGTCACTTTTTCGGCATTCAGGGGCTTTCCCAGGGCGGACAAAGTGGCTGTATCCCCGGATTCGAGGCCTAAGTTGATATATGTGTAAAACGGCAGGTCATTTAAGCCGGCAAAAAGGCGACGGTCTGCGGCCAGCATGGAATCCACACTGCCGAATAAAAAAAGCCGGGGAACTTTTATGACCGATCGGCCGATTTCCAGAATATCCCAGGCCCTGCGTGCGGCAAAAAAAATCGGATCCGCCCCGGCATGCAGGGCATCATGCTGGCCCAAAAAAACGGAATTATAGTTGATCCGGTTGACGCCGTAGAGTTGCGCCAACTCGCGAAGCTGGTCTTCAACGGCCTGCTGCGGGTAAACGGAAAAACCGCGCCCGGATTTGACCCGGCAAAACCGGCAATTATACAGGCATCCTTTTGAGATGGCCACCGGGATGACATCGTATTCAACGTGGCGGCAGTCCGGGGGCAGGACCGTGACCGGTCCGCCGATGATTTCGTGCAGGCGCCGGCCCCGTTGTTCCAGGACTTGCGGATTCATCTCCAGGATACGTTGAACAAATGCGCTTTGTTTTTCAGGCAGCCGTGTTGTATCGAGTTGATCCAGGTCCCGGCGCAGCCGGTGCCAGGCGGCAAAGGCTTCCCCGACCTCCTGTCTTTCAAAGGCGTCGGCGCCAAACAGGGCATTGGTCTGGTAGGGCAGGCACGGGACGTAATATTCCCCCGTGTAGTTCAGGGCCCCGGCATAACCTCCTGCGGAAAAATACTGCCAGTCATTTCCGGCGGTGCGCTTGAGCCATTCCGCAGAGGTGAGCCACCCGCCTGTCCGGCCGGCGATGGTCCGGATCTCGCCGTTGGGCTGGAATTCGAAAATATGCGCAGGGGTCCGGATTTGGCCATAGCAGCCATAACGCAGGGGGTAGCTGATTTTAATATATTCCGCTGCCCCCTGTTTTTCCGGGGCGATGCTCAGTTTTTGGCGCAGTTCAGAACGGGTTGTCATTTGGTTTTAAGTGATCAGTCCCATCATTCCTCGCCGATGCCGGTAAACCGGACATTGAGGTTGATGTTAATGTTCAGCCCGCCCTGCTCGGAGATTTCATCCAGAACCTGGGCGACCAGCATTTTGATGGCCTGGTCGGAATCCTCGTTTTGCCGCGTGCTGGCCGTCTGGTTGGGCAGACGGATGGCGGAAATGGTTTTGTCCATGGATTTGCGCCGTTTTTTGGTGTTATGCTTGATTTCACGGTTTTTCAGGCGCGCGGAGCTGACATATTTTTTGAGATCCGGATAATCGGCAAGGGTTTGTTCAAGGGTGTAGCGGTTCTTTCCGGTTTTGCGGGTAAGGCCGTAAAGTGCTTCTGCCGGAAGGGTTAGGGCTTCGGGTACCAGGTGATAGGTGTAGCCCTTGGCGCTTCTTTTTTTATAAATGAAAAAGCCCAGGTCGCATTTCTCGCTATTGCTTAATTTGGCCAGAATACTGGCAATATCCTGTATTTTGATACTTTTCCCGGATTGCTCGGTGACCAGTTGTGTAATTTCCGGAGATCGCAGGTCCCGGCCCGTGAGCAATGCGTCAATAATAAATTCACTGTTGGTTTTTTTCTCCCGATCCATGGGATGCCTTTCTCTGTTCCAATTGACTTTTATAATAGTGCCTGAACGAAAACCGCCTTTTTCGCCAATCTCTGCGTCCGGCTCAAATTTTAATCCTCAAAATACGTCGAGTATTCCTGCGGTTAAAATTTTCGCCGTCCTTGACCTTGACGAAAAATCCTGGTTTTCGTTCGG
>JAIPES010000100.1 GCA_021737045.1 Desulfobacteraceae bacterium
TCGTCCGTTTTCATCAAACAGGCGGACCGGAAGTCCTGCAGGTAGAGGATCTGCCGGCGGAGGAACCGGGTCCGGGCGAAGTGCGAATCAAAGTCGAGGCCTTTGGTCTCAACCGGGCAGAAGTGCTTTTTCGGCAGGGGCTCTATCTGGAGCAGCCCAGCCCGCCGTCGCGAATCGGATATGAGGCCTCCGGCGTGGTGGATGCGGTGGGACCGGATGTGACCGGCATGCGCGTGGGCGACCGGGTTGGTACGATACCCGGCTTTTCCATGCGCAAATACGGCGTCTACGGCGAAAGCGCCGTGGTGCCGGCCCATGTGGTTGCCGCACGCCCGGAAAAATTGTCAAGCGTTGAAGGTGCAGCCATCTGGATGAAGTATATGACCGCCTATGGCGCCCTGGTGGAATACGGGAAGGTGTCGGCCGAAGACAGCGTGATCATCTCCGCGGCCAGCAGCAGCGTGGGGCTGGCGGCCATCCAGATCGTCAAGGCGGCCGGGGCAACGGCCATCGCCACCACCCGGGGGGCGGCAAAAAAACCGGATCTGCTCGCGGCCGGGGCCGATCATGTGATTGTCACCGAACAGGAGGATGTGGGCCAACGCACCCGGGAGATCACAGACGGCCGCGGGGTCCGTTTGGTGTTTGATCCGGTGTCCGGGCCGTTTCTGGAAAAACTGGCCAAAGCTGCAGCCCGCGAAGGCATCATCTTCGAATACGGTTCCCTTTCCATGGAACCGACCCCGTATCCCCTGGCCGAGGCCCTGGGCAAAGGGCTCTGGATCCGGGGCTATACCCTGTTTGAAATCACGAGCCATGCCGAGCGGCTGGAGCGGGGCAAAAAATTTGTCTACGACGGACTGGCCGCAGGTCATTTGAAACCCGTTATTGCCCGCACCTTCACGCTGGAGGAGACGGCTGATGCCCATCGCTACATGGAAGCCAGCGGCCATTTCGGAAAAATCGTTGTGACCGTATAGCACCTGTTTGGGCCGATCCTGGCACTTTCAAGTATACGGCGCAAATACTCCGGTTAAATTTGGAAACTGCCAATGCAGTTGTTTTTATTCCGTGCATCCTCGGCGCTCTTGCCCCTCAATTGCCTTACGGCCCGCTCAGGCTGCCCAAACTTTTTCTAATTGCTTGACTGAATATGCCGGCTTGCTTTACCCTGGAAATGCTTTCCTGGTTACGGGTATTTATTGTTTTTGGGCGAAACAACAATACGCAAACGGAGTTTTTTTCAAGACCCTGTTATTGCAGCCCATTCATGAGGCACAAAAAAATACACGCAGATAAAATCAGCAAAATTATTTTCGGGCAGGGAGATTGACGATGAAAATTTTTAAGCGTATCTTCGGTATTTGTGAAACAAAGTCGCCGGAAAACCCGGACTGTTGGAGGTATTTGAGCGGAAGGGCGGAACTTGAGCTATCAAAAGTACCGGAACTGAAAGAAAAAGGTACCGCTATTCGTCTCGAGGGTAAGGGACTGCCGAATCGACTTCTTGTAATGCACGGGAGCGACGATGCATTTCATGCTTTTGAAAATAAATGTACGCATTTTGGCCGCCGGTTGGACCCCTTGTCCGGACAACAACGAATCCAGTGCTGCAGTTTAGGGAAATCCACGTTCGATTACGCGGGAACCAATGTGTCTGGAACAGCCAAGGAACCAATAAAATCATTTCCTGTTGAAAAGCGAAACGGAGTTTTAATAATCGAGCTGACGTAACCCGGATGCGAATTGGGAAAAAGCGCCGGTGTTACAAATTTACGGCGCCATCAAGACTGGTTATCGGCTTGCTTCTGCCAGAACGGGTGGATCAGGTCTTCAAAAATCGTCAGGGCGGCGGCCGATCCCTGGCCGCTGGCAATAACAATCTGGTTAAATCCGCCGGTGACATCGCCGGCTGTATAAATACCCTCGATGTTGGTCCGGTGGTTTTCGTGGGCGATATACCCCTGGGGGGTCAGGCGGACCCCGAGTTTTCGGGCAAGGTCCACTGCAGGTTCGTATCCAATGGCAACAAAAACCCCGTCCACCTTTACTTCCTGCTTCTTTCCGGTCTGGTTGTTTTCCAGGACAACCTTTTGCACGCTTCTGTCACCTACTATTTCCCTTGCCTCTGTGTTGTAGATTACCGGAATGCCGGTTTCTGTTATCTGCCGGGCCAGGTAGTCCTGGGTATCAAGATGGTCTTTCCAGTGCACGATGGTCACATCCACGCCGATATTGTGCATGTGCAGGGCATCGGTTGCCGCACTGTCGCCGCCTCCCACGATAATTACCTTACGGCCCTTGAAAATGGGGCCGTCGCACGTGGAGCAATAGCTCACCCCGCGCCCGGAAAGCCGGGACTCACCCGGAATGTTGAGCTTTCGGTTCTTTGCGCCGGTTGCCAGTAAAATGGCCCTGGCAAAAAATTTTCTGCGGTTTGTCTTTACGGTAAACGGCCGGGGTTGACTCGGATCCTTATCCACTTCAAGCACTTCTTCCCCCTGGAAAATCCGGATGTACTCCAGGGCGTGGGAGACCATCATATCCACCAGCGCCTTGCCGCCCACCTGGTTGAAACCGGGATAATTTTCCACCACCGGCGTGGTGGCCACCTGTCCGCCCAAAGCCTCCCGTTCGATGATCAGGGCATGAAATCCACTCCTGGCCGCGTATATGCCCGCACTCAGACCGGCCGGTCCGCCGCCGATGATCACAAGATCCGCCTCCACCTCAGGGGCGTCATTGTCCGGTATAAAAATGTTTTGCTGTTCCATTTTGAGCAGGGAGGCGGCAAAGAGCTCTTCGGTCTGGGCACCCAGGGCGATGAGGGTTTCATTGGCAAAAGCCTGGGGCACGGACTGGGCATCATATTGCTCTGCAATCTCCGGAAAGGCCTGGATGTCGATGATCTCCAGGGAAATCTGATCCGGGCGGGCCATGGCCGCCTTGATGGCATTGATGGCCTGTTGGGGGCAATAAGGGCATGTGGGGCTGACAAAAACCTTCACATGCCGGGGGCTGGTAATTTGTTCCAGTACCGAGGCGGCATCCTCTCCAAGATTGGGATTTTGAAAAGCCAGCAGCAGAATCAGTTCCACCAGGGTCCGCCCTTCTTCTCCCGCCGGGGCGCCCAGCCATCGGACATTGATGGTTTCGGGCTCAAAGACAATGGTGGGAGAATGAACAACGCCGTATTTGTCTGCCAGGGAATGATCCAGGCCGTAAGTTTTGACGATGATTTTGTCGTTTACCTTTCCCACCAGCTGCAGCACCTGCCGGGCCAGGTCATTGTAGGTTTCGTTTTTGTTTTTGCGGGTAAACAGGTAAATATGTACCGGTTTTTCAACTGCGGAGAAAATCCGTTCAAGCTCTTTTCGGGTATCCTCATGGTGGTGCTCGTGGTCATGGCCGCCGTTGTTTTGTTCAGGCATATCACTGGACTCCTTGCATGGTTGTGGCGAAAACCGATAAGTCAACCGGGTGAATTTGTTTTTATAAATAATGGGCATGAAGTCGATTTTTTGCAAATCACTGAATCCATCACAACAACCGGCTACGGAGAGTCAAAAAAATAGGGGATTGATCTGTTTCATGGTTTCGTCGTATACAATTAACAGAAAAGCAATGCAGCATGTAAGGCCGGGTTTTTTCGGAATTTTTCAGACAACTTCACAAAGGAGGAAAGTGCATGAAACTGCAGATGACATTGACGGCAGCCGCCATTTTGGGCCTGGTGGTTTTAATTCAGCATCCGGCTTGGTGCAGTGAAAGTGAAAACAAGGAGACCGGGGTGGCTGAGCAGGTGCAGGAAACCATGGACAAGGCCGAAGATGCCGCAGAAGTTGCAAAACAAAAGGTTTCCGGCCTGATCCGGGACGCTGAAGCTTTTTTTGCCAGGGGGGAGCTGGAGGATTTCAAACGGGTGGTTGAGATTTACGAACAGGTCCTTGAGGAGGATCCGGACAATTTTGAATTCAACTGGAAATGCGCCCGCGCATGCCGGTATTACGGAGATCTGGCCCAGAAGCGGCAGGTTGACGGTTGGAAGGACATCTGTGCCGAATACGGCAAAAAGGGTATGAAATATGCCGCCCGCGCACGGGAACTGCAACCGGACAAGCCCAACGGGTATTATTACTACGGCCTCTGCGTGGGCACGTATTCAGACGGAGTGGGCCTTATCACCGCCCTGAAAGAGGGGCTGAAGAACAAAACCCAGGAGAACCTGAAAAAAGCCTATGAAATAGACAAAGATTTTGAAAACGGCGGCCCAATCGTGGCCCTGGGCCGGTTCTGGCAGGTAGTGCCCTGGCCCTACAATGACAAGGACCGTGCCCTGGAGTTATACCGGGAGTTTCAGAAGACCGAGTATTTCAAAACCGCGCACGGCGTTGCCGCCCATGTGTACATGGCTGAGATATTAATGGACAAGTGGGGCAGCGAGCCCAAGCAAGAAGCCCGGGAGCTGCTGGAAGAGGCGATATCGTTGACAGACAATCCCTACTGGGAGAAAAAGGCCCGGCAGATGCTCAATGAGTTGTAATGCGGTAACCGGTTTTTCATAACGGTTTGCAGGGATATCTAATAAATATTTTTGACAATCCGGTTTTACCGTGTCATAGTTTCAAACTTTACAAAAGACTTCAGCACCATAAATAAAGGCAGCTCAGGGATTATTGCAGGAAAAATGTATGACTCAGCAGGCAGTTAAAAAGGATCTGGGCGCAGCCGCCCTGGAGCTGGAAAACCTTGCTCTCCGGGCCTCGGAGCAAATGCCTTCGGGCTCTGACCGGAAACCGGAAAGATGGGCCGATATATGCCGGAACTGCCGCCGGCGCCTGGAAGAAGACCTGCTGCGAATGGCCGTGGTGGGTACCATCAAGTCGGGCAAGAGCACGTTTATCAATTCCCTGTTTTCAGGCGATTACCTGAAACGTGGGGCAGGGGTCATCACTTCCATTGTCACCCGGGTCAGACGCTCGGACCAGCTTAAAGCAGTTGTTTATTTCAAGTCCTGGGACGAGATCAACAACGAAATCGGCCAGGCCCTGAGCCTTTTTCCATTTGCGGGCTGGCGTTCGTCTTCAGAACCCTTTGACATACGCAACCCATCCGACCGCCGGGATTTGGGCCAGGCCCTTGCCGGCCTTGAATCCGGATACTTTGTCAGCCGTGACAGCCGCAGTGTCAGCAGTGTGTTGCTTGATTCCTACCTGCAGGGATATGACAAGGTTGCCGGGATTATCTCGGATCAGACCGAAACGCTGCATTATTCAGGGCGTGATTTTTACGAGCATCAGGGATTTGCAGGCAACCAGGAACTGGCGGTATATTTAAAGGACCTGGAGCTGTTTATCAACTACGGCAATATGGCTGAAAATATAGAAATCGCTGACTGCCAGGGCAGTGATTCCCCCAATCCGCTGCACCTTGCCATGATCCAGGATTATCTGCACAAATCGGATCTGATCATATACCTGATAAGCAGCCGCACCGGCATCCGGCAGGCGGATTTTAAATTCATGTCCATGATCAAACATATGGGAGCCATGGGCAATGTGTTGTTTGTGGTCAACTGCGATTTAAACGAACATGAAAACCTTGATGACTTACAGCGGGTGGCCGGCGGGGTCGGCCGGGATCTTGGGCTTTTAACCGATTCTCCTGCAATATATACATTTTCAAGCCTTTATGCCCTGTTTTCAGATATCAGTGAAATCCTGCCGGAAAAAGACAGCGCCCGTCTGAAGCAGTGGCGCGGCGACAAGGCCCTGGCGGAATTTTCCCAAAAGGAAAAAAATCGCTTTGAGGCGGATTTCAACAACCTGATTACGGATCAGCGCTACATGCTTTTGCTCAAAAATCAGCTTCAGCGCATGGAAACGGTTTGTTCGGATTTTGAGCAGTGGCTGGTATTAAACCGCAGGGCTCTTTCATCCGATGCCAATGGTACAGATGAGCTCATCGGCGAGATCCGTCAGCAGCAGAAAAAAACTGAAAAAATCCGCTCCATGATCAACAGCACCTTTGACGGTGCATGCCGCCAGCTCAAAAAAGAGTTGAAAACCAATGCAGACCGGTTTTTTGACACCCGCCACGGACAAGTGGTGCCGGCTGTGGTGGACTTTATCCGAAACTATCATATTGCCCCGGATGCATACAGGACCATACTGTCGGAAAACGGGCTGTCTGACACCCTGCTTGTGGTGTTCCGGGATTTTAAGGAAAATCTTGACCTCTATATGGCAGAGCAGATCAATCCCCGGATTTTCGGCTTTGTCACGGAAAACGAACATTATATCTTCGAATACCTTGAATCCATCTGCCGGCCTTATGAAAGTATGATACAGGAGCCCCTGGCTGATCTTGCCAAAAACAACCGGCCCCGGGAACAAATCACCGGCACTGACACCACGGAGCAGACCCTTGCGGTTTCACTTGACGGGGTTAAAAAAGCCGGCGGCATCCACATGCCCAACGCAGCGGCCACACTTGACTATACCAGGGGTATTCAGACCGAAGCCTTTATGAAGCTTGGTTTTTTCCGCATGGTGCAGGGGGTCAGGCAACTGGTCAAACGGGGCCAGGTTGCCGGAACTGCGGACTTTTCCGCCCTGGAAACCGGTGTGGCCAGGATCAAACGGGAAACCGAGACCAAGGTGGTGTTTCATTTTAAAAATTACCGCGAAAATTTAAAGTTTCAGTACCTGTTTAAGCTCATTGATGCGCTGGCCGGGGAAATGAGTCAATGGCTGGTGCAGCGGTTTGAAACATATGCCACCGACCTGACCCGTATCCGGGAAATCAGCAACAGCAGCCAGGAGGAAAAGAAAAAATCCATGACTGAGACCGATGAGATGATTGCTGAGCTTGACCGGATCAAGGGGCGGATTGAAAGCATGAAAAAATCCCTTGCCCCGCGAGGCCTTGCCGGCACCGGAGCCGGCACCGGCCATGAGGCGCAGCAATCCATGACAAGGAGGTGACAATGGCGGCAAAGCAGGCGCGTTTGGTGGCGGTGGCCAATGAAAAAGGGGGCGTGGGCAAAACCGCAATGGTAATCAATCTTGGTGCGGCCCTGTCTGCAATGGGCAAGCGGACTTTGATCGTTGACATGGACCCCCAGCACAATGCCGGAAGCGGCCTGGGCATTGAAGCCGATGATGAGGCCATAACCGTCTATGACCTGATGATCGCCCCGGACCAATACAACGCCGCAGATGCGGTTTTTCCCACAAAATGGAAAAACCTGGAGCTGATTGCCTCACATATTGATCTGGCCGGCGCCGAAGTGGAGCTGGTGGAAGCCGAGGGCCGGGAAAATCGCCTGAATATGGCCCTGAAGGGATTGGCAGAAAACTATGACGTCATTCTTATGGACACCCCGCCGAGCCTGTCGCTGCTGACCATCAACGTGTTTGCCTTTTGCCGGGAAGTGCTGGTGCCCTGCCAGACGCATCCCTATGCGTTCCGCGCCCTGACAGACCTGTTTGACACCATCGAGGCCGTACAGGAAGAGATCAATCCCGAATTGCGGATCTCCGGACTTGTGCCCACTTTCTTTGATCAGCGCACCCGGGTCAGCAACATGATTCTGGACCGGCTGCGAAGCGATGAACGCTACTCCCACATGCTTTATGACACGTCCATTCGCGCCAACACCACCATTGCCGCAAGCACCGAGGCGGCCAAACCTGTTGTGTTTTACCGCAAAACCAGCAACGGTGCCCGGGATTTTCAGGCCCTGGCAGCGGAATTTCTCAAAAGGGCGCCATAACCGGCCGATTGCAGGGTTTTCTAATATTTTTTTTCTGCCGGCGTGTCCAGAAACACGAGGGCCTGCGCCCATACCGTCTGGCAGGTTTCCCAGGAAAATCCCCGGCGGTTGAGGTGTTGATAGAATTTTTGCTTCAATTCGGTCCGGTCCAGTTTTGCCCAGGCCGAAAGCCGCGGGGCCACGGCCCGCCACGCCGGCCCGGTTTCTTCAAAGTCTGCGAGCATCCGGTCGATGATGGCTTCATCCACGCCTTTTTGCCGCAGTTCGTGACGCAGGGCAAATTCCCCCCTTGGCCGGCTGCGGCAGCGGCTTTCAATCCACATGCGGGCAAAGGCTTCATCATCAATGTAACCGTAGGATTCCAGCCGGCTGAGCGCGTTTTTAACAGCAGGCCCTGAAAAATTTTTTTTCTCCAGGTATGCAATGATTTCCGCACGGCTGCGGGGCCGGTACTGCAGGTAGTGCAGACACCGTTGAAAGGCTTTTTGCTTCTCATCTTCGTCCAGCAGCCGCTGTTTTTCCTCAGAAGTCAGTACCGCGCCCACCTGAAGCGGTGCCGCCAGTTTTTCAGACAATGAAAAGGCATACTCACCGTCAACAAATATATTGCAGCGGCCCCGGTTTTTCTTCTGTGGGGAAATGGCGGTAATGGAGGGACTCATTTTTCCGAAGCTGCGGGCCGGTCCTGCGGGGGCGGGGGCAATTGATCCGGGTCACCGGCATCATCATCTGCGGATTTATCTCCGGAAAAATCTTCATCTTCAATGGGCCTGGAAATGTTGTCAAACACCGCCTGATCCGGCGCCATGTTGGCCAGCTCATTTAAGGCCTTTCTGACTTCCCGGCTGCCCTCGGTGTAGATTTCATGGACCTGTGCATATTCGTTTTTCAGGGTTTTTACAGGGTAGCGGCCGCCGGTTTTCTGAAGGTAGCGAAATACCAGGGGGCCCACGGACTGCCAGTTGTCTTTGCGGGTCTGGGTATCCAGGGAAATGATGGAATCGGTTTTTTTTCGCCACCTGCGCTGAAAAGCCTTCATCATGATGCGCATGGGCCCGTAAATCCAAAAAGCCAGCCCTGCGCCCAGGGCCGCCACTGCGAGGACCATGGCCCATGGATCGGCCAGGGTCCCGGCCAGACCGAAAATTACGGCCCCGTAAGCCCCCGCTCCGCCCAGCAAAACACTTAAAACCGCCCCGATCAGTGTGAGCTTGAGCTGGAATTTTTGTGTTCTTTTTCGGTGGGTCAGCAGGGCTTCGAGAAACTCGTCAAGGCGTTCGGAGTGGGTTTCGATAAATGAGGCCAGGTTGTCAAGCCGCCGGCGCGGGGCATCCAGGACCGACTCCCGGAGCTTTTTGCGCTGATTCTGGAGGTGATAGAGAAAGTCGTGTGAGCCGGGCCGGCTGCTGTCAGATTTGCCGGCCGCCCGGGAGGAGTAGGTCAGGTGAATGGCCGGGATGTCTTTTCGGCCCGTGATCTGAGACAGATTCCAGCACAGGGTCCCGTAGACCTGGAGCAAATCACTTAAGGATGAACATTCATCAATTCGGTTGAGCACAAAAAGAACCCGGTCCTCAAAGGTTCGGGCGGATATGGTCTCGCGCAGGCTGGTGTGGGCCTCGCGCACGGTGCCGGCCTTGTGCGGATCAAATAGAACCAGCACCAGATCGGCCAGTTGGGCCAGATCCCCGATCACATCCTGGTAATTGTAGCCCCGGTCCCGTTCCGTGATGGAATCGAGCATTCCGGGTGTGTCAATGATGGCCAGATTTCTGAGAAAAGGGGAGTTGACCTTTTTGAGCCGGAAATGGGATGCAAAGCGCTGTCCGTGCTTTTTCAGGATTTCAAACGGATAATCCGGGTCGTTTAGCAGATATTTTCCGTCGCGCTCTTCCGTGACCCGGACCGTGCCCTGTTCAGCAACTGCATCATCATAGGTGATAATGGTAAAGGAATCATCTGTGGGAGCCTGTCCCACCGCCTGCACATCCCCGCCCAGAAATTCGTTGATCAGGGTGGATTTGCCAGAGGAATAGTTGCCCACCACCAGCACAAGCGGGCGCC
>JAIPES010000101.1 GCA_021737045.1 Desulfobacteraceae bacterium
CTGTGGGCACGGAGAGCATGTCCGAGGTTTTTTTTATGACAGCGGCTGATTCTTCCGGCCCCGCAGAGATCCGGGCAGCGATAAACCGGCAGCTGCCCGCCGGGCTTGCGGTGAGCAGTTGTGAAGTTGTGCCCAAAAAGGCCGCTCCCCTGCAAACCGGCACTGTATCATACAGGATTACCCTGACCGAAGGAGCCTGGTTTGATTCGGCAGCGCTTGAGCACTTCAGGGCCGCGTCCTCGTTTGAAATTACCGTGATAACCAAAAAACGGGGTGAGCGGCGGATTGATCTGAAATCCGTTGTTGCGGCCTGCGCGCTTGAAGACGCGGACTGCCTGCGGATGTCAATGCTGCGGGAACCCGGCAGCACCGTTCGGCCGTCCCGGGCTGTTCAGTCGATTTTTGCCCTGCCGGATTCTGCCTTGCAGCGTTGCCGGATTCTGAAGGTCTCTGAGGAAAATGATGCATATCCGGAATCTTGGAACCAATCCGATACTCAAAGAGGCGTGCATGGATAAGGAACTGATCATCAATGCGCTGGGTCCGGAAATCCGGGTGGCCCTTCTGGAAAACAACGTTCTTGTGGAAATTTACGTGGAGCGTCAGGACGAGGGAAACATTGCGGGCAATATTTACAAAGGACGCGTTCAACGGGTTCTTCCAGGCATGCAGGCCGCATTTGTCGATGTCAACCTGAAACAGGCGGCTTTTATTTACGTCGACGAGGTGTTAAACGGAGTCACCCCGCCGCCTGAAGGTGTGTATTTGCAGCAGGAAAATGATGAGCCCGAACCCGAGACCGATGCGGAAGCAGATGCATCCGCCGGGGAAAACGGTCCCATCAGCGGCCGTTGGCCGGGCCGGGCGCGCCCGGACCGGCGTGCCATTGAAGAGATGCTCAGCGAAGGTCAGGAAATTCTCGTGCAAGTGGCGCGTTCGCCCATCGGCAGCAAGGGCGCACGCCTGACCAACTATATTTCGCTTCCCGGTCGCTTCCTGGTGCTTATGCCAACCGTGGATCATATCGGTATTTCCCGCAGGATTACGGATGAGGCAGAGCGCGCCCGGCTCAAGGAGATTGTGGAAGCCATGCGCACACAGCCCTATGGATATATCGTGCGCACTGCGGGCGAAGGCGTGCCCCGGGAGGTGATCGCCCAGGAGATGGAGTTTCTAAATAACCTGTGGAACCATATCCAAGCGCGTTTCCACGAGGTCGCCGCGCCAAAGATGCTTCACGAGGAACTCACCGTAACCCTTCGCTGCGTCCGGGACCTTCTGGCCCATGAGGCTGACAGGGTGATCATTGATTCTTCTGAAGTGTACCATACGGTTTATGATTTTATTAAGAAGTTCATGCCCCGGCTTTCAAACTCTGTGGGGCTGTATACCGGCGAGGAGCCGATTTTTGATGCCTACAATCTGGAAGTCGATGTCCAGCGGGCGCTGAAGAAAAAGGTTTGGCTCAAGTGCGGCGGATATATTGTGATTGAAATTACCGAGGCCCTTGTGGCCATAGACGTAAACACCGGGCGTTATGTGGGCAAGCGGAATTTTGCTGAAACCGTCCTCAAGACCAATCTTGAGGCGGTCAAAGAGATTGCCTACCAGATTCGGCTGCGCAACCTGGGCGGAATTATTATTATCGATTTTATTGACATGGAAAGCAAGGCGGACCAGGAGAAAGTCTACAATACGCTCAGGGAGGCCTTAAGCCGGGACAAGGCCAAGACCAACGTGCTGCCCATGTCGGATATGGGTTTGATTCAGATGACCCGGAAACGGGTGGTCAAGTCGCTGCCGCGCATGATGTGCGAGCCGTGCTTTTATTGCGAGGGCGAAGGCATGCTGCTTTCACGCCGCAGCATCTGCTACAATATTTTCCGGGAAGTCTGCCGCCAGGGTGCGGATTCCGGCGGCAACCGTTTTCATATCAAGGTCCATCCGGTCATTGCAGATCTGTTGCTTGGCCAGGAAAGCCACCTGATTTCTGCACTCGAGGACCGGGTGGGCCGGCAAATCTGCATTTATCCGATTGACGATTATCACCTGGAACAATATGATATAGAAGAAATTCTGGATAAATCGTCCTGACAAAATTCAGGGATTGATTTGGATCTTGACAAAAATGGTGATATTGGTCTAACAATCTCGTGATTCGGATTTGATGATATCATTAAATCAGCTTTGAACTTTCTTCGTCTTTCAGGCGGAATCAACATACATCATGAAAAGGTGGAACAATGAAACGGACCTATCAACCAAGCAGAATCAAAAGAGCCAGAACGCACGGTTTCTTGAAACGGATGTCCAGCAAGCAGGGCAGACGGGTTATCAACCGGCGGAGGGCCAAGGGGCGCAAGCGCCTTACGGTTTGATGCACCCGGGCGACAGGCGCATACGGAAGCGGGACAAGCTGCTGAAGCGGCCTGAATTCCTTTATCTTTCCAGGCATGGAAACAGTGTGCACAATCGCCATTTCGTGGTGGCGTATCATCTTAACCAGCTTGATCGTCCGCGGCTCGGAGTCACAGTGACCCGGAAAATCGGGGGTGCTGTTGTGCGCAACCGGATCAAGCGAATCGTAAGGGAGTTTTTCCGGCGCAATCGCCATCAGATTAGGGGCAACCGGGATTATAACGTTATTGCCAAAAAGGCGGCTGCCAATGTATCCACCGAGCAGGCGTTTGCCTCTCTGGGGCATCTGTTCGGCAAGGTCAGGGAGCATACCGATTAAGTATCTATTGTTACTGATCATTAAGCTGTATCAGGCATTGATCTCACCTCTTATCGGACCGCGATGCCGGTTTTATCCGACATGCTCCGCCTACGCCCTTGAATCCATTCAGCGTTTCGGGGCGATGCGGGGCGGTTGGCTGGCAGTCAGGCGCATGGTGAAGTGCCATCCGTTTCACCCCGGTGGCTGTGACCCGGTTCCGGGTGCGGATGACAATTCGTCGGTGCGCCCATGCGTTGAAGGAAAAGGGTCCGGGGAGACGGCATCTCGTCTGTAAAAATCGCCGGCCGGAGCGCATCTGTTTTTTTCCGGTCCTTCCTTGCCGCCTTGCAGCCCAGCAGAAACCTCCGTTACCATGATCCGTGCAATGAACCGGTATTATTGGCGCACGCCCCGGTTCGTTTTTTTTGACCTTGCTATCTATCGCGTGGCTATTCAGGAGTGGGTATGGAACACATACGTTTGTTGTTGGCAATTGTGCTGACGATCATGGTCTTTGTTCTGTGGGAGGTGCTTTTTGTGCCGACCCAGGCCCCGGAGGCCCCGTCGGGTCCGGACAGAGCCGAAAAATCAGAACCTGCCGGGACCGCTGGACCGACGCAGGAAGAAGGCCGGAAATCAGATCGAAAAGCCGAAGAACCGGAGGCTGTTTCTGCTGAATCCGAGAAAGCCGGGCCCGTGCCTGCCAAAAGTTTTAAGACCATTACCGTGGAAAACGATCTGTACCGGGCTGAAATTTCGGAAAAAGGCGCAGCCATTACGCGGTTTGTCCTCAGCGAGTATAAAGCCGGTCCCGGGCCGGATGCGCCACACCAGGAGCTGGTCCCGGCGGCCAATAAAACCGGCACCGTTTTGGTACGGCCTTCTGCACCCCGGTTCCCCGATCTTTCCGGAGCTGTTTATACAACGGATTACGACCGGAGCCGTCTGCGGGTGCGGGGCGCCCCGGAGTCGCTTTCCTTTTATCTGCAGACCGACAGCGGGCTGGTGATTGAGAAGCAATATGTCTTTCATCCGGACTGCTACCGCGTTACCCTGAATGTCTCCCTGATCAATCAGTCCGAATCCCCGATGGGCTCCGGTCTGCTGGTGGATATGACAAATCCGCCGCCGGATGGCAGCAGGTTTGTTTTTGCCGGACCTTTTGCCTACATTGACCAGGAACTCGAAGAAATCGATGTGGACGATATCGAAGACCAGAGTGTTTATCCCGGCAAAATCAGGTGGGCCGGCCTGGAAGACCGGTATTTTATGACTGCGCTGGTGCCCGGGGAGCCGGCTTCCACCGAAATCCGGCTGCATAAAAATCAGGCTGAGAACCTGGTGCGCGTTACCTATGTACAGCCGGGCGATTCGCTGGCACCGGGTCAGCGCCGGGCGCATGCCTTTGAGTTGTTCATGGGCCCCAAGCGCATGTCAGAGCTTAAGGCCTTCGGCCATGATCTGGATGAGGCCATTAACTTCGGTTTTTTCGATATTATTGCCAAGCCTTGTTTGTGGCTGATGAATCGGGTTCACGACAATGTGTTTGCCAATTACGGTGTGGCCATCATTCTGGTGACCCTTTTGTTTAAGATTATTTTCTGGCCGCTGGGCAGCAAGAGTTACCGGTCCATGGCTGAAATGAAAAAGCTTCAGCCGTTGATGTCAGAGATCCGCCAGAAATACAAGGACGACAAGAAGAAGATGAACGAGGAGATCATGCGCCTCTATCGGACCTACAAGGTCAACCCCATGAGCGGGTGTTTGCCGATGGTGGTGCAGATTCCGGTGTTTATCGCCTTTTACCGGATGCTCTACGAGGCCATAGAGCTCCGTCACGCCCCGTTCTTGTTGTGGATTAATGACCTTTCCGCACCGGACCGGCTTTTTCGGTTTGATGTCACCATTCCCTTTATGACACCGCCTTACGGGATTCCGGTACTGACCATCATTATGGGCGCCACCATGTTCCTGCAGCAGAAGCTTTCTCCGCCGCCCGGTGATCCGTCTCAGGCCAAGTTCATGATGATGATGCCGCTGATATTTACGGTGATTTTTATTAACTTCCCGTCCGGCTTGGTGCTTTACTGGTTGACCAATAATGTCCTCTCGATTGCCCAGCAGTACTATATTACCCGGAAGATCGTTTAGAATGGAGGCATGTACTCATGAGTGCGTACCAGGATTTTGAAGAAAAAAGCGTGGATAAAGCCGTGGACAAGGCCTGCAGCGAGCTGGGGATCCGGCCGGATCAGTTGAAATACGATATTATCTCCCATGGTTCCAGCGGCATTTTCGGACTGGTTGGTGCGAAAAAGGCCGTAATTCGGGTGGTTCTGCCCGAAGGCGATGCAGGGGAACCTTCCGCAGATTTTGATCCGGATGAAGATGTCACCGAGCCCGATGATGAAGACAAAACCGCCTCTGCTTTGGTGGACGAGGCTTTCGGACCTTCGCAGAAGGCCGGGGCACAGTCCGCCCCGGAAGGACAACAGGCTTCCCTGGACTCGGATAAGCGCGTCGAAATCGTCAAATGGGTGCAGGGGTTTCTTGATCGGGTTATTTGCCTGGTGTCCCCGGACTCTACGGTTTCCGTAAATGAAGATCCCCAGGTGTTGCGATTTGAAATCAAGGGCGGTGACAGTGCCCGGTTGATTGGAAAAAAGGGGCAGACCCTGGATGCGATTCATTATCTTGTGGAAAAAGGCGTTTACAAGCAGTTCGGCAGCACGCTTCCCATTGAAATCGACGTTGAAGGATATTTGGAAAAGCGGCGGTCTGATCTCACCGCCCTTGCCTCCCGTCTTGCGCAAAAGGCCCAGCAGACCGGAAAACCCATGGTCATCAACCGGATTAGCGCTCAGGACCGCCGGGTAGTGCATTTGAGCCTGCGGGACAATCGCGAGGTCCGTACGCAAAGCGTGGGGAACGGGGATTTGCGAAAACTGTTGATTATGCCGAAGAAGAAATCACAGGCAAAATCCGCCAACTCCGGGAGCCAGTAAGCCTCCGCCGGTTGGGGCGCCGTGCTTTTTCTTAAATGTTATCGGATCGTGCGCATGGATCGCTCAACCATTGCCGCCATTGCTACACCCGAGGGAACCGGGGGCATCGGGATTATCAAGATTTCCGGGCCGGATGCCCTGAATCTGGCAAATGCCGTTTTTCGCCGCAGCCCGGGTTCCGGTGAATCAGACGGTTCAGGTTCTGGTGACACGGGATTTCGGTCCTGGCGGATGTATTTCGGCCATATCTGCGTACCAGAGACCGGCAGGATTTTGGATGAAGTGGTGCTTGCGGTTATGCGGGCCCCCCATTCATATACGCGCGAAGACGTTGTGGAGATTCAGGCCCATGCCGGACCCAGGGTGCTTCATAACATCCTGGACCTGTTGGTTTCCCGCGGCATCCGCCTTGCCGGCCCCGGGGAGTTTACCCGGCGGGCCTTTGTTAACGGCCGCATTGATTTGACCCAGGCCGAGGCGGTGGCCGACCTGATTAATGCCACGTCCGATGCGGCAGTGGACATGGCCGTATCCCAGGTTTCCGGTGAACTCAAGGCATATCTCGACTCAGTGCGTCAGGCCTTGCTTTCCGTATTGAGTTCGCTGGAGGCCGGCATTGATTTCCCGGATGCGGTGGATGAGGCCGATATTGGTCCGGGCGCACAGGCCCGGATTCTTCAGGACGCCGCATTGGTACCGCTAAGAGAATTGATCCAGAGTTATGAAGCCGGACATTTTCTGCGCGACGGCTTGCAGGCGGTTATTGTCGGCGGCCCGAACGTCGGCAAATCCAGTTTGATGAATTGCCTGGTCAACCGCAATCGGTCGATTGTAACCGAGATTCCCGGCACGACCCGGGATTGTATTGAAGTTTCTTTTATAAACCAGGGGGTTCCCTTAACTTTGGCGGATACGGCCGGACTTCGCGAAAATCCGGAACCCGTTGAGCGCCTGGGCATTGAAAAAACCCGGGAATATCTGGCAACCGCAGATATTGTGCTGTTTGTGGTGGATGCCGGCAGCCCTGTCCGATCCGGGGACCGGCGTCTTTTTGACGAGCTGGCACAGACCGGCAAGCGGGTGATTCTCGTGGTAAACAAATCGGATCTGGCCCAACCTGACAGGCGGTTTGATTTACCTGCCGGTTGGGCCGAGTCTCCCTGTGTATATGTATCTGCATTGTATGGCAACGGAATTGACCAGTTAAGGCAGCGGATTGCTGATTGCTCGCTTTGTTCCGTGGACCCGCAAAACAGGCGCTTTATCCCCAACTGGCGCCAGAAGGCCCTGCTGGACCAGGCTTTGCAGGCTGTGTCCGATGGAGTTGACCGCCTTTGCGACCGGATCTCCTTTGAACTGGCTTCCATTGACCTGCGGGAGGCGCTGTCCTGTTTGGATGAGATCACCGGGCATTATGTGGCCCCGGATGTGCTGGATCGGATTTTCAATCAGCACTGTGTCGGGAAATAAGGCTGTTTTGGGGATATTTTCCGAGGGTTTTTTATGTTGTTGAATTTTAATCAAAATTTTGCGGACCGGGTTTTTCAAAAACATTTTTCGCCATTTTCGGCAAATGTTTCACGTGGAACAATTGATTTCCCCGGGTATCCGGCCGCGTTCGTGTACCGGGCCGTGTTCGTCTATTAGGAGGAAAGTTTTCATGGACATTGATTTTGCCACGTTTTTTCAAAAATATGAAGCTCTGGCTGCTCAGGCGGACCAGGCATTTGAGCGCATTAAACAGGCCTGTCCCGAGGAGGTTGTTTGCACGCCGAAATGTACGGATTGCTGCTATGCGCTTTTTGACCTTACCCTGATAGAGGCCTTGTATTTAAATCATAAGTTTAACGAGACCTTTACCGGCCAGGCCCGTGAGGAAATGCTGGAAAAGGCGAATCAGGCAGACCGCAGGATATACAAGCTCAAACGGGAGGCTTTTCACAAGACCCGTCAAGGCCATGAGGAGCAGGAAGTGGTTGAGGGAATCGCCCGGGAACGGATTCGCTGCCCCTTGTTAAATGATGATGATTTATGTGATCTTTATGGTTCCCGGCCCATTGCCTGCCGCATTTACGGGGCGCCGCTGGCCATTGCCGGGCAGGGAAGAACCTGCGGTCGGACGGGTTTTAAACCGGGCCAACAGTATGCCACGATTAACATGGATGCCATTCATGATCAGTTGCTGAAGCTGTCTGCCGATTTTGTCAAATCCATCGGGTCCAGGCATGTAAAGATGGGGGATGTGCTTGTTCCGGTGTCCATGGCGTTGCTGACAGATTACAATGAGGAATATCTCGGCATCGGGCCTGCCCCCGATGCCTCCGGGGAATCCTGCCAATCCGGGAGGTCCTGATGAATTTGTCTGATGAGCAAAAAGGCGGCCTGAAAAAAGCCATCTTTGACGGCATGTCTCAGCGGCGGCAGAAGCATATATTAAAAAAGGGATACGAACAGTGGGACCCTTTTGAAGAGCCCAAGGATCCGCTGGATATCCGCATGGACCGTACCCGGCGCACCATGAACGATTTGATCCGGGAGTTTACGCAGTCTCTGGATTCCGCAGATCACGGCTATGACTACCGCAAGGGCGCACTGGAGATTTGTCTCGGAATCATCAATGAAGATGAGCGCTACCTGGGCATGTTTGATTTTGCCTGCTGGTACCGGGACCTGCTCGACAGGGAATCTGCCGGGAAATAGACATTCGGTCCGCCGTTACTTAACCGCTCGGTCGTTTCAAGTGCTTTGGCTTAAGAGGTCGGCCTCTGGTTTGCGATGACTGTTTTTCAGTATAAATCGGCCGGATTGCTTCTTCAGGCAATGCGCGTGAAGGCGCTTTTACCTTTGGCGGATCTGTGAAATGTCTGCCTTTTTGAGACTTTTCAAAAACATCGAGATTCCTGGATTTTCGCAGGGCGGGACGGCGGGAATAATTTGTTCGAATGCTGACCGCTGGCGCGCTCAATGCATCTCACAAATCATTCCCGTCGTCCCGCCCTGACCTAACCCCTTGACATTTGGCTCCGCCTAATTCCGGAAAGATTCAAACCCCGGCGTAGGGGTGAACCTGTGTGTCCGCCCGGATATACAGTTGTTCGTGCCTGAGGGACCCGTTGCGGTTTTTTCGTGATGCGACACATTGCGCAGCGCAGTCAAGCGAAGCATGCGGAAGAGCGTTGGAACCCGGAGCTTTTTCAGAAGCTTTCAGGACAGTGAACTCACGCGAAAGCCTGACCCGGGCGGGATCGCGGCGGCGGCCGGATGCGGGCTTTGTTTGGGGTTTTTTGGCGGGAGAAGTGCTGCGCTATGAGCGAATCAGCCAGACCAGTAGCGGAAACAGCACGATAATCGCTATTATCATTAGTCCGGGCGTGGAAAGGTAGGGTTTATACCAGGGATCCTTCCGGATTTTGGCTTTTTTTACCTCGGATAGAAACCAGTTACCAAGAATACCTGCTGCAAGCAGCAGCGCAATTGCCTTGATGAAAAACAGAAAATTCAAAATTCCTCCGGTATGTTTTTTTTATTGAAAACGGCCGGGCCCGGCTCACCGGCCCAGGCATGCGGTTCTTTCCGGGTGGCTTGTTTCACGTGAAACAAATCCTGGTGGTTTATTCGTAAATTTTTTCCTCGGGCGCCTCGGATTCGGGGGCATCGCCCTCATAATCACGGATTTCCCCGCCGGCCTGCTTTTGTTTGAAATACTCGCGGTACCATTCATGGGCAATTATCATGGACATCACTTCGTTGCTGCCGGTCCAGATGGAGGCCAGGCGCAAATCCCGGACAATGCGTTCAATCGGGTAGATGTTGGTATATCCGATACCGCCCATGACCTGCATGGCGTTCTGAGCGGCCTTTTGACAGGACTCAGTGACGAATTTTTTGGATTCGGAAACCATCCGGCGGACCGTTCGCGCATCCTCCCCGGTGTCCACCGCCTTGGCGGTGGTGTAGATCAAGGATCGGGCGGCACCCAGAAGCATGGCAGCCTCTGAGACCTGGAAGCTTACACCCTGGAAGTTGTTGATGGTGGTGCCGAAAGCCTTTCGCCGGGTGGTATATCCGGTG
>JAIPES010000102.1 GCA_021737045.1 Desulfobacteraceae bacterium
GTGCAAGGAAATCACCCACAAGCTGCTCAGTTTTGCCAGAAAGACCGACAACACCGTAAAAGACGTTCAGATCAATGATCTGATCTCGGAAATCGTGGATCTCTCGTCCCAGATGGCCAGGTACAACAAGGTCAGCATTTCCACCGACCTGCAGCCGGGGCTGCCTTACGTGACGCTTTCGCCCGCTGAAATGCAGCAGGTCATGCTCAACCTTATCAACAACGCCATGGATGCCATGGACAACCGCGGCGGCAGCATTCATATCGGTACCAAGCTGAGCCGCCTGGAAAAAGACAACATTGTGATCACCTTGGAAGATGACGGGCCGGGAATTCCGGAATCGAACCTGTCGCGCATATTTGATCCCTTTTTTACGACCAAGCCGGTGGGCAAGGGAACGGGGCTGGGACTGTCGATCTGTTACGGCATCGTGCAGAAAATGGGCGGCAAGATCGACGTTCACAGCACGCTGGGTGAGGGCACCCGGTTCCGGATCTGGGTGCCCTTTCAGAAAACCGATGATGCGGGAAAAACAAACATATCAGCCAACAAGGAGGGTCTGTCATGAGCAAACCATTTGTGATGCTTGTCGATGATGAGGCCGATTTCATCGATACCATGTCCAAGCGCCTGGAAAAGCGGGACGTGAAGGTGTTAACCGCCTACAGCGGCAAGGAGGCGCTGGACAAGGTGTCTAAAAACCAGAACCTGGAAGTCATGATCCTGGATGTAAAGATGCCGGAAATGGACGGCCTGGAGGTTCTGCAGGAAATGAAGCGGCACTATCCGTTAACCGAGGTGATCATGCTCACAGGGCATGCCACCATTGAATCGGCCATCGAGGGCATGAAGGCGGGCGCGTTCGACTACCTGATGAAGCCGTGTGAAATCGACCAGTTGATGGAAAAGGTCCGAGGGGCCGCGGAAAAGAAGCGATCCCAGGAAGAAAAAATTCAAAAGGCGCGCATGGAAAAAGTGATGTCCACCCGCGGGGTGTGATCAAATACAGGTGCAAAGATCATGTCGGATTCACAAAAAAATGATGCCGATCGGATTCGTCTTCTGCTCGTGGATGACGAGGAGGGGTATGTCAATGTCCTGGCCAACCGGCTGGGCAGGCGGGGCATGGATGTTACAAAGGCGCTGAGCGGTTCGGCCGCACTTCAGGCCGTGCGCAACCGGGTCTTTGACGTGGCGGTCCTGGATCTGAAGATGGAGGGCATGGACGGCATCGAGGTGCTTCGGATCTTCAAGCAGATGGACTGCGCCATGGAAGTGATCATGCTTACCGGTCACGGTTCCCAGGCGGCAGCGCGGGAAGGTCTGGCCTGCGGGGCCTTTGATTATCTGACCAAACCCTGCGAGCTCGAAGAACTGCTCGAAAAGATCCGGCAGGCCAATGAATTCAGAAAAGAAAAGAAAAAACGAGAACGGAACTTGAACGTTTAGATGTGATTTCAGACCGGCGAATGCCGAATACCGTTGACGGTGAATACGGAATAACCGGAAATTACGGACAAGGAGCGGAACATGTTTTTTAAATCCAATATTTTTAAACTGGGCATTGCCATATTGCTCGGGGTTGTCGTGTTGATGCTGCCCAGACCGGAGGGTACAAAGTTCAAAATCACCGGCGATCCGGGCAAGCAGGTGTTTGAAAAAGTGGGAACGTATTTTTCCGAGGCATCGGATGTGAGGACAAAGCAGGGCGCTTATGCCCTGAAAATCGAGGCCGGTGCCGAACTTCCCAATCCGGGAATTTATCTGAAACACCAGATCCGGGAAGCGGGCGTTGAAGGGGCCTCGGTGGATTACGTGGACGGGCTTTCCCCAACGGCCAAGCGGTTTCTGGCCTTGCTGGTTTTCCTGATTTTTCTCTTTGTTGTCGAACCCATTCCCCTTGAGATTACCGCGATTCTGATCGGCGTGGGGCTTGTGGTCACCGGGGTCAGCGGTGTTGAAGGCGCATGGGCACCCTACATGCACCCGGTGGTGCTTTTTATCATGTGCTGCCTGATCTTTGCCATTGCCCTGGACAAATCCGGAATCACCAAGCGCATGGGATATTTTATCATTCGTAAGGCGGGCACCAGCGTGACCCGGTTTACCTTTATCATTGCAATGGGCCTGGGCTGGGCCTCCGGGTTTATGCATGATGCCGCAGCCTGTGCCGTGGGCCTTGTGACCATGCTGCCGATGATGAAGGCCGCTGGCATTGAACCCCATACAAGAACCGCCAAATTCATGATGCTCTCCCTGCCGTTTGCCTGTTCGGCCGGCGGAATGGGCACCCTTGTGGGCGGGGGCAGAAACATGGTGGCAGCCGCTTTTCTCAAGGAATTTACCGGCATCGAGATCACCTTCTTTGACTGGATCATGTATGCCATGCCAGCGGCTTTGATCACGGTCCCGGTGGCCGTGCTCATGGTCTATCTGGTATACCGGCCGGATCCAAACATTAAACTGCCGGAACTCGATGAGGAAATGGGGCCCTGGACCCGGATGGAAATCATCACCCTGATCATCGTGGGGCTGACGTTTCTGACCTGGTTGACCAAGGGTATTCACGGGATTCACTATTCGATTACCGGTATGCTGGGCGTGGCGGTACTGACGGTGACCGGGTGCCTCAAATGGGAGGATATCAATGACAACCTGGAATGGGGGACGGCCCTGTTTATTTTCGGCGGCGGCATTTCCCTGGGTCTGGCCATGGGGTATTCGGGTGCCGGCGAGTATTTTGCCAACCTGTTCTTCCCGGTGGTCCAGGGAACCGGATGGCTGGGCCTGTTTATCGGGGTTGCTATATTCGGGGCCATCGTGACCAATGCCATGGCCAATGTGGCCGCGGCTGCCCTGATCCTGCCGATCGTGATTCCCATGGCGCAAATGGAAGGCGTGGATCCCAGGGTGCTGGCCCTGTGCCTAGGCATGGCCTGCTCTTTTGCCATGCTGCTGGTGATCGGGTGTCCGCCCAATGCCATTTCATACAGCTACCGGTACTTTAAATCCGTTGATCTGACCAAGGCCGGCCTCGTGGTAATGCCGGTACTGCTTACCATTATTACCGTTGTGGCCATGATCTGGTGGAATATCCTGGGGATGGTTTGATATAGTTATATGATGAAGAACGCGGCACAAAATAAGGAAGCAAAATCAACTGTCCGGGTCCTGCTCGTCGATGATGAGGCCGATTTCCGGAGTACGGCCGCCAAGCGCCTGGGCCGGCGGCAAATGGATGTGACCCAGGCGGAATCGGGCGAGCAGTGCCTGGAAATGCTGGAGAAGGATCCGGACCGGGTGGTGGTGCTGGACGTGAAAATGCCCGGCATGGGCGGGATTGAAACCCTGGCGCATATCAAGCATCGGTTTTCCGGAACCGAGGTCATTCTGCTCACCGGGCATGCTTCGGCAGAAGACGGCGTGGCCGGGATTAAGAAGGGGGCGTTTGATTATCTGACCAAGCCGATCGAATTCGATCATCTCCTGGAAAAGATCCGTCAGGCGCACGACAAGCGCCGCCGCGAGGAGGAAAAAAAACGGGAGCAGGAATTCCGGGCAAAAATGGAGCAGCAGATGATCGCAACCGAGCGCTTGGCCGCCCTGGGGACCCTTTCCACGGGCGTGGCACACGAGATCAACAATCCTTTGGCCATGATGCGCGAGTCCTCCGGTTACATGCGCGCGGTGCTAAACAAGGAAGAAATGTCTGCCGCACCCCGCAGAAAGGACCTGGAGCGGGGCCTGGATATGATCGAGAAGGGCATCGAGCGGATCCGGCGCATCACTCACCTGCTGCTGGGGTTTGTTCGTAAGCAGGACCAGGCATTTTCCGAGACCCGGCTCAAGGAGCTGATCGAGGAAAGCCTGGAGCTGGTGGCAAGGGAGGCCAAGGATAAAGAAATCCAATTTGTCCGGCAGATGGAAGACGCAGACGGCATTATCTGGAGCGATCCCTACCAGATCCGCCAGGTGCTGATCAACCTGCTGACCAACGCCGTGCATGCCATTGCCGGCGAGGGAACCATAACCATCGGTCTGCGGGATGAAAACGCGCATGTGGTATTATCCGTTACGGACACGGGAGAAGGCATCCCCAGGGAAAACATGAGCAAGATATTCGAGCCGTTTTTCTCCACCAAGCCTACCGATAAGGGCACGGGACTGGGCCTTTACGTGACCCGGGGCATCGTGAACCGGCTCGGTGGCGAGATTTCCCTGGACAGCAGGGTGGGGCGGGGAACCACGTTTTGCGTTGTTTTGCCCAAATGCTGCCGGGCGGATGCCGAATGCGATGAGAATGCGGATATATGCAATGATATCCTGAAAAAAATAAAGGAGATGAAAAACGATGATCAAAATACCGGCGAAAGTGTTGATCGTTGATGATGAAAAAGATTTTGTCGAAATGTTTTCCCTGCGGCTACAGGAAGCCGGTCAAAAGGTTTTCGCCGCATACAACGGGAAAGAAGGTCTGGAAATGCTGGATGCCCACCCGGATATCGACGTGGTTGTGCTGGATATCAAAATGCCGGGAATGGATGGCATTGAAACCCTGCAGGAAATCAAAAAGAAGCATCCTATCGTGGAAGTGATCCTGCTTACCGGGCATGGCACGATCGAAACTGCTGTGCATGGGATGAAGCTGGGCGCCTATGATTATGTTTTGAAACCTGCGGATATAGAAGATTTCAAAAGCAAGCTGGAAGCCGCCCGCAAGCGCAAGGAAGAGCAGGAAGAGCGCATCCGCAGGGCGGAACAGAAAGCCATGATCCGTAAATCCGGAGAAGTGTACTGATTGTTTGCCCCACGGGGGTCACTGAGTTCATCCGTTTCATGTAAAGCCAGGAGAAAAAGAGATGGAAAGAAAAATCAACTTGTTATTTGTGGATGACGAAGAACAGTTCCTCAAGTCGCTGAGCAAGCAGCTCGAAGCCCGGGATTTTAACGTGATTACCGCCAACCGGGGGGAGAAAGCCCTTGAGATCGCACGCAGCGTGCCCGTGGACGTGGCCCTGGTGGACCTGAAGATGCCGGGGATCAACGGAGAACAGACGCTCAAGGCGCTCAAGGAGGAACACCAGTGGATGGAGATTGTCATTCTCACCGGGCACGGCAGCATCGATTCGGCCAAGGAGACCATCCGCAGCGGGGCATACGAGTACCTGCAGAAGCCGTGCAAAATCGACGATCTGCTGGAAGTGCTGCAGAATGCCTATAAGAAGAAGGTCATGAACAAAAACCGCATCGAGGAAAACCGGATGAACGAGATGCTCAAACTGGCCCAGTCGGATTCGCCCCGCAAGATTTTGCGTCGGCTCAAGGATATCGACAAGGGCGAAAGCTGATACAATCGTTTCTCAGTTCGCATCCGGCATGCGCACGGCAAAGCACAGCCCGTCATGGCTTGCCGAGTGCATGGGCAGGTAGGAAAACAGCTGCACGCTCTGCCAGGCGGGATGATCGAAAATCGCCCGGTTAAATCCGTTTGCATCCCGGAAGCCGGTGTTGTCGGCAATCAACAGTCCGCCCGGGCGTACTGTTCCGGTCAAACCGGCCAGTGCGTGTTGGTAGTCCTTTTTTTCGATATCCAGGAATACCAGGTCAAACGGGCCGCCGAGTTCCGGCAGGGTATTTACGGCGTCTGCCTCCATCACCGAAACCGTGTCCGCAAGCCCGGCTTCGACCAGGTTTTTCCGGGCCCGCCCGGCCATTTGTGCATCATTTTCCAGGCTCACCACGCGCCCGCCGGCCGGTGCGCAGGCCCTGCCCAGGTAAACGGCCGAATAGCCAGTGGCCGTGCCCAGTTCCAGGATGTTTGCCGCTGCCGTGGCACGGGCCAGCACGAACAGCAACTGTCCCACCACCGGCCCGACGATCGGGATCCGCTCCTTTTCCGCCTCTTGTTCAAGCCTTTTGAGCAGGGTGTCGCGCTCCGGGACCAGTTCCGAGAAGTAAGTTTCCGGATGTTTTACCATGTCCGTCAATATGGATTCTCCTTGGTTCGAAAATGCTTTTGAGTACAAAGTAAACATAACATGCATGGCTCCGGATGCAAATCCGGCGGCCGGGCGGAGCCAGGTGCTGTTTAGGGGGGGCTATGCCTGGGTGGGCCAGGCCGGTGGCAGTCGGCATGAATCGTGATGATTTGACGGATCAGGCAGATTCGTATTATATTGAACATTATCACGGGATATTGGTAATGAACGTCAAGCAAGGGGGTTTTGGCAAATGAATCGCGTTGAGCTGATCCGTTCGGATGTCGCCCGGATACAGGCGCACGGTTTGGACGCAGAGGAAGTGGAAAGACAGGTGGCCATTTTTGAAAAGGGCGCCCCGTATGTGAATCTGGATCGGCCCTGCACGGTTGGCGACGGCATCGAGCGCTTGTCCGACACGGATCTTGCAGAATATATCCGTATGTACGAACACGCGGCGGGGCGGCGGGCGGTTACCAAGTTCGTTCCCGCCTCGGGTGCGGCAACCCGCATGTTCCGATCCCTGCTGAAAATCGCAAATGATCACGAGAAGATCGAATACGACCATATCGCGGAACTGGCCGGAAAAAAGGGCGGCGATTATGCCGAGGTGCGCAGGTTCATGGACAACATTGAACGGTTTGCCTTTTATGAATCCCTGCGCTCGCGGATGAAATATGACGGGTACAACCTGGCAGAGCTCCGGCAGAAAGGGGATTTCACGCAGATTATCGATTATGTGCTAACAGAAAAGGGGCTGGGGTATGCCGCAAAACCAAAGGGGCTGATCCTTTTTCATAAAGATAAATCAGGCGGGCGCACGGCCTTTGAAGAGCACCTGGTCGAAGCCGCGGCCTATGTCAAGGACAGGAAGGGAATCTGCCGCCTGCATTTTACCGTTTCCCCGGAACACCGGGCCGGGTTTGAAGGACTGGTGCGCCGGGTTGACGGGGATTATGAAAGCGCCAACGGGGTAAAATACGATGTGGGCTTTTCCGAACAGGCCCCGTCAACGGACACGATCGCAGTGGACATGGATAACCGCCCGTTCCGGGATTCGGACGGGAACCTGGTATTCAGGCCCGGCGGGCACGGGGCGCTTATCGGCAACCTCAACCGGCTTGCCGGAGACGTGATTTTCATCAAGAACGTGGACAACGTGGTTCCGGATCGGCTCAAGGAGGAAACATATCGGTGGAAAAAGGTGCTGGGCGGCTACCTTGTGATGATTGAAGAAAAAATCCGGCAGCTTCTGGATCGCATCGCGGGCGAGGATGCTGAAATAAGCGATATTGAAGCCGCGGCCGCGTTTGTCAGAAACGAGCTGTGCATCGGAATGCCCGGGCACTTGGAAAATGCCCCGCCCGAGGAAATGCGCCCGTTTTTAAAGGACCGGCTGCAGCGTCCCCTGCGGGTGTGCGGCATGGTTCCCAGTACGGGCGAGCCCGGGGGCGGTCCGTTCTGGGTAAAGGACCGCCAGGGGGGCACATCCCTCCAGATCGTGGAAAACGCCCAGATTGACCCGGATGACCCGGGGCAGCAGGCCATTTTAAAACGGCTCACCCATTTTAATCCCGTGGATATCGTGGCCAGTGTCCGGGACCGAAACGGCAGTCCGTATGATCTCAATGACTACGTGGATCAAGAGGCGGTTTTAATATCCGTAAAATCCAAAGAGGGCCGGGATTTAAAAGCCCTGGAGCATCCGGGGCTGTGGAACGGCGGCATGGCAAAGTGGAACACCATATTCGTGGAGGTGCCCCTGATTACCTTCAACCCGGTCAAAACCGTAAATGATCTGCTCCGGGATGAACACCAGGGATAGCAGCAGCATATGGATATATCCCGGGTAAACATAATTGGCAGTGGTCTGGCCCGCCCCGAAGGGGTGATGGCGCTTACTGACGGTACGGTTGTGACCGCAGATGCGCGCGGATGCTGCGGCCGCATTCAGCCGGACGGAACAACCGGGCTTTTCGGAGATATGGGCGGGGTGCCCAACGGTATCTGCCTGGATCGGTACGGAAACTGCATCATCGCCAATATCGGAAACGGGCGGGTGCAGTCGCTGGCCCCGGACGGAAAGCACACGGATTTGTTTGCCGAGGCAGACGGCAGGCCGGTAAATACGCCCAATTTTCCGTTTATGGACCGCCGGGACCGGCTCTGGGTTTCCAATTCCACAGCCGGGAACCTGGAAGCCGCACTCCGCCGACCTGCCGCAGACGGCTGCGTGGTTGTTATGGAAGGCGGCCGGCCGCGAATTGCTGCAGACGGGCTTTATTTTGCAAACGGCATTGCCGTTGACGCGGAAGAAAAGTACCTGTACGTGGCCGAAACCACCCGGCGGGCAATCACCCGTTTTGCCATTACCGCCGGAGGCGCCCTGGACGCACGGGAGACCTACGGACCCGAACCCATGGGCGACCTCGGGTTTCCAGACGGCATCGCCTTTGACAAAGCCGGCAATCTCTGGGTGACCTTTCCGGCCTGGGGGGCGGTGGGATACGTGGCCCCGGACCGAAGGCTTCATATAGTGCTCGAGGATCCGGGCATGGAAGTGCTCAAGCGGCCCACCAACATCTGTTTCGGCGGCGAGGACCTCAAAACCGCATTTATCGGCAGCCTGGAAAGACAGGCAATTCCCTATTTCCGCGTTGAACACCCGGGCCAGGCCCTGGTTCATCAGCACCAGTGATATGCCGGAAAATTCAGTCCCCGGCCCGAAGTGCCGGCCAGGGACTTGCATTTCCAATCTCTGGGCGGACACACAGGTCCGCCCCTACAGCCTCAGTTTCTTAACCACTTAATCACTATATAATTCCGGCCAGCTTTTTTACAAGGCGCTTGCGTTCCTTGATGTCGTACTGGGAAGTAATGGCAATCTGCTCCATGATGGGCGATCCCCCGCCGTGGTAATTGCCGTAGTTCATGCTGCCGGCCGCCCCGGTGCAGGTGTTGTCAATAAAGTACAGCCAGAACTTGATCTGGTCTTCAACCGGCACGTCGGGATTGCGTTTGAGGTATTTTTCCAGGATCGGCTTGATTTCCGGATTGGTCAGATCCTGTTCAAACGGGAAGGTGGCCGGCAGGCCGCCGGCAATGTTGCAGAGCATTTCCTGCTCGTGGAAAACCGCCTCCCCGGTCAGGCACCGGCCCACATTGGCGTAAATGGAATCCGGGATGTAGCTTCCCGGTCCGTAGGGCGCCTTGCCCATGCCCGGAATATAGACCTCCGGCTTGCCGAAATCCGAGGCGGTGTAGCCGGCTGCATATCCGAGCTCTGTGACCTTGATGATTTCTGCAAACATTTCGCGCACATGGGAGGTCTTCTCAATACCATTGTACTCTGCGGCCTGGGCGGCCAGCCCGAGCAGAATATCGCCCAGGGCGGGTTTACAGCCGGAGTAGCTGTGACGGTGAAACAGGGCGAAAAGAAGGGCGCAGATGCCGCCGTGATCATTTTCTCCGCACAGAAATACCCGGTCCCAGGGGATGAACGTATCTTCAAAAAGAATATAGGAGTCGGTGTATCCGCCGTCAAAGCCGCGCTGGAAATGCTTTCTGGGCCTTGCGTTGTGCGGGTGGACCACCTGGATGAGCCCCTCCTGGTCTGCGGGCACGGCAAAAGCCACCGCGTATTCCTTTTCATTGGGGCCGGGCGCCCGGGTGGGCACGACCAGGATTTCATCCGCGATGGAGGCCTCGGATATATGCAGCTTGCAGCCCCGGACCACGATGCCGTCATTTCG
>JAIPES010000016.1 GCA_021737045.1 Desulfobacteraceae bacterium
AGGCCGACAGGCCGAGTTTTTGAAATTTTAGCGAAGGCATTTGATGAATCCGTAAACGGTCAGGAGCGAAAAAACTGGAACCCCGGCCGCCGGGCTTCCTTCCTGCAAAAACAGCGGGCCCGGTAAAAAGCTTTTTACGGTGCCATCATTTATTACATGGGTTGCATTTCAGTGATAACATAACCATTTTCAGAATACAGGCAAGACACAGACACAATCAAAGCACCCTGATCCACAGAGAAAAAAATCAGTCTTATAAGGAGGTGGGCCCATTATGCGTACACGAAAACCCGCGTTTGCCGGATCCTGGTATCCCGGGAATCCTGATGAATGCAAGCGCATGATCCGGTCGTTTCTGGAACAAAACCGCTTTGCCGAAGCAATTTCCGGTACCGCTGCCGGCGGCATCGTGCCCCATGCGGGCTGGGCTTTTTCCGGGGACCTGGCCTGCCGGGTCATCGCCCATGTGCGGGGCGATACGGCAAAACCGGACCCGGACGTGGTCATCGTTTTCGGCATGCACCTGCCGCCCGGAACCCGGCCCGTTATGATGACCCGGGGTGCATGGCAGACACCCCTGGGCGATATTGAAATCCAGGAGCAGCTGGCGCAAGCCGTGGCCGAAAAATTTTCCTGTGCCATTGAGACCGCAGACAATTTTGTGCCGGAAAACACCATTGAACTCCAGCTGCCCTTTGTGAAACATTTTTTCCCGGATTCCAGAGTTGTCACCATTGGCGCCCCCCCTTCCCAAACCGCCCTGGAACTGGGCCGGTTTGCGGCAGAAAAGGCCGCTGAGCTCAATCTTTCAGCAAAAGTAATCGGATCAACGGATCTGACCCATTACGGACCCGATTTCAACTTCACCCCTGCGGGCACGGGACCGGATGCCTATCAATGGGTGAAGACCCAAAACGACCGCCGGGTCATTGACAAAATGCTGGAAATGGACGGCCCGGCAGTGATAGAACAAGGCCTTTCCAATCAGAACGCCTGCTGTGCCGGAGCAGCTGCTGCGGCCATTGCCGCATCCAAAAGCCTCGGGGCCACTGCCGGGCACCTGGTGGGCTACAGCTCCAGTTATGAAAAAAATCCCGGCAGCACCTTTGTGGGATACGGAGGCATTGTTTACACCCGATGATGGACAATGTAATGGAAAACTGGGAGAAGCGTACGGTTTCCCCGGAAAAGGTCCTTGCCCGGATCGAACCCGGCATGTGCATCTTTCTGAGCACGGGCACAGCCGAGCCCCGCACCCTGGTGCGGCATCTCATGGACTCGGGCATGGAAAATCTCCAGGACCTGGAGCTGTTTCAGCTCCTGAGCTTCGGAGACGCCCTTTGCCTGCAGCGGCTCCAGAGCCAGAAATACCGGCTCAAGACTTTTTTCTCCGGCTGGGTGGCCCGGGAGGCCATCACCGCGGGCCGGGTGGATCTGATTCCCAGCCGGTTTTCCCGGCTCACCCGCCTGGTGGCCTCCAGGCGCATTCCTTTTGACGCCGCCTTTGTCCAGATCTCGCCGCCAAACCGGCTGGGCTACTGCAGTCTGGGCGTATCGGTTGACATCGCCCACATGGCCATCAGCCAGGCCGGGTTCGTGGCAGGAGAGATCAATCCGGACATGCCCCAGACCATGGGAGATTCGTTTGTACCCATGGATGCCTTTGACATGCTGGTTAAATCCGATGAGGCGCCCATTTACTTTTCAAGGGCGGCCGTGGATGAAAATTTCGACAAGGTGGCCCAGAATGCCGCATCCCTGGTGGAGGACGGCAGCTGCATCGCCTTTTCCATCGGCCCGCTCTACGAGGCCCTGGGCCGCCATCTGCAAAACAAAAAAAACCTTTCCATTCACACGCCCATATTCACGGACGCGGCCATGGACCTGGTCAAAAGCGGGGCCGTGACCAACCGCAAAAAGGAGCATTTTCCCGGAAAATCCGTAACCTCCTATGCCATGGGCACAAGGGAGCTCTGGCAGTGGCTCGACTGCAATCCTCTGGTGGAATTCCAGGGGCTGGACAAGGTTTTCAACCCCATGCGCATCGGCCGGGACAGGCGCTTTATTGCCATTGTCCAGTGCCGCAGGGCCGATCTCACAGGCCGGATCGCCCTGCACGTGTCCAAAGGCAACGTGATCACGGACCCGGCCGAAGTGATTGATTTTTTCAACGGCGCTGAAATCTCAGAGGAAGGATTTTCCATATTTGCCCTGCCGTCGCGCAACCTTAAGGGCCAGTCCAATATCCTGTTTTCCATCGAGGAGATGCCAAACCAGCTCAATGTGCGCGAATCCATTGATTTCGTGGCCACCGAGTACGGGGTGGCCAATTTAAACGGCCGCACCGTGCGGGAGCGGGCAATGGCCATGATTGAAATCGCCCACCCCGATGACCGGCTCAAACTGGTGCAGGAGGCAAAGGCCCAGAACCTGATTTACCCGGACCAGATCTTTCTGGCTGAAAGCGCTCATCTGTATCCCGCAGACATTGAAACCGTGCAGGTGTTTAAAAACGATCTCAAGGTCCGGTTCCGTCCCTTGCGCCCGTCTGACGAGGAGGAAATGCGCCGGCTGTTTTACCGGTTTTCCGACGAGTCGGTCTATTACCGGTATTTCACCCCGCTGAAAACCATGCCCCACTCCCGGATGCAGTCCTACGTAAACGTGGACTACTCCAAAGACATATCCATTGTGGGCGTGGTAGGCGAGCCCGGCCAGGGCCGGATCATTGCAGAAGCCCGTTACATCAAAGACCCGCACAGCCCGTACGGGGATATCGCCTTTATCGTTGATGAGCATTACCAGGGCTACGGGATTGCCACCTACATGTACCAAAAGCTCATTCGCCTGGCCAAAGAACGCGGCCTGCAGGGCTTTACCGCAGACGTGCTGCCCGCCAACAAATCCATGATGCGGGTGTTTGAAAAAGGCGATGCAGAGGTGAAAGCCGCCCTGGAGTCCGGCATATACCGTCTGACCATCCGGTTTCACGAATAATTTTTTCCCTTTATTGGCATTGGCGGCCGGCAGCATGCAAAACCCCCTTGTTTCAGTGATCATCCCGGTTTACAACCGGCAGGACTTTATCGCCGATGCCGTGGACTCGGTGCTGGCACAAAAGTATGCGCCCTTTGAGCTCATTGTGGTTGATGACGGGTCAACCGATGACACGGCCCGGATCCTTTCGGCATACAGGAAGCGCATCCGTGTCATCCACCAGGAAAACGCCGGGGTGAGTGCCGCGCGAAACCGGGGTGTGCGCGCGGCCTCAGCCGAATGGATCGCGTTTCTGGACTCTGATGACTACTGGCTTTCCGAAAAACTGTCCCGGCAGATGGCCTGGTTTGCCGAAAACCCGCAGATGCGCATCTGCCAGACAGAAGAATACTGGATCCGCAAAAAAAAGCGCGTGAACCCGGGCCGGCGTCATCAAAAAAAACAAGGCCATATTTTTGAGCCATGCCTTTGGCTCTGCCTGATCAGCCCCTCTGCGGTCATGCTGCACCGATCCCTGTTTGCGCAGCACGGGGGATTTAACGAGGCCCTGCCCGCATGCGAGGACTATGATCTGTGGCTCAAAATCACCAGCACCGACCCCGTGGGTCTGATTCCCACGCCCTTGATCGTCAAGCAGGGCGGACATGCTGATCAACTGTCGGCCCGGCCCGGGCTGGACCGCTACCGGATTGCCGCCATCTGCCATGTCATGGCCTCGGGCCGGCTCAGCCCCGGACAGTACCGGGCCGCTGCAGCCGCACTTTCGGAAAAATGCCGGATTTATGCCCAGGGATGCGAAAAACGGGGGAAACGCAAACAAGCCGCCTGGTACCGGAACCTGGTCCGGGACCCGTCTGCCGGGGTTCGTTCCTAAGTCATTCTCCTGATTTGCTGATACATCTGCTTTAGCCGCTTTTCTGAGACCGGGACCGCGGTTTTTAATTCCTGGGCAAACAAAGATACCGCAAATTCCTGGATCATCCAGAAAAAAGATTCCACCTGTTGGCGTTTTTCCGCGGATGCCGACTCATCCAAAGACCGGATCAGCTCGGTGAGAAAATTTTCAACCCCGGCCAGGCGCGCAGCCTTTGCCTTTTCCTTGTCCGGATCATTGATTCCCCGCTCGGCCCTTAGGCCCAACGCCTCCAGGTATCTTGGAAGATGGCCCATGGTCTTTGTATCATAGAGTTCAATGAAATTTTCCGGCACCAGTTGGGAGATCCGGGTGCGGATCTGCTCCAGAAGCCCGGGGGCCGGTCCGGCCTTTGAATGCCGGGTTTCAAAGCCGTGGATCTGCTGCCGGGTTTTATGATGGGTCTCAAGCACCCGGAGCACGGCCTTTTGAATCTCCATGCCCCTTTCCATGATCCGGTTGATGTTTTTCTCCCCGTGGGCGTAAAATTGCGCACGGGTCCGGATATTGACGGCAAACAGCCCGGCTTGAACCCTTTGCACCATCTGGTCAGCAACCGCGTCAGCACCCCCGAAATACACCGCCATGGGTTTTGCCGAAGCCGGCAGGGTCAGGCTGCGACGAAGGTGTTTGAAGGATTTGGCAAAATAATGGGCATACAGGCAGGCCACCCCGTTTTTATGGGTTTGTTCGGCCTGACTGCGGTTGTCGAGCAGCCGCAGATCCGCCCCGTTTCTCCCGGGCACCAGGGCCGGATACACCGGCCATGCCTGCCCGCCGGCCCCGGACACGGATACGGTTTCGGGCAGATCCGGCAGGTCCCAGTCCGTGAGCCCCTGTTTTTCCCATTTTTGCCTTTCCTCCTGCAGGTCATCGGAAAGCCCCTCTTTTGCCGCACCCCGGCTCAAAACAGACCTGTCCCGGCCGGCGGCCAGTTCCTTTCCCTCCGGATCCACCAGGGAAAACCGGAGCCGGAGATGATCGGGCAACTCCGCCTCGCTCCATGCGTTTGCCGGAATATCGACATGAAATGTATCATATATAAACCGGCTCAGACTCCCGGCAAGAGAATCGCGATACATGGGCATCTCGCTCATGATCCGCGAAACCGTCTCAGAAACCGGCACCAGCTGCCTGCGCCATTTTTTGGGCAGGTTGCGGATCAGGGCGGTGATTTTTTCCTCCAGCAGGCCCGGCACCACCCAGTCCGTGCTTTGTTTCGGCACCCGGCCGGCGGCTGAGGCCGGCACCCGGATGGTGACCCCGTCATCATCCCCCCCTGGATTAAACGCGTATTCACAAAAAAACCGCTGCCCTCCCAGCCGGATCTGGTCCGGGTACAGGGCCAGCTCGTCTGTGTCTGCATCAGCGGCCATAAGATCCTGTTCAGACATTTTTAAAAAATCGTCCGAACCCGCATCCCGAATCTTTTTTTTCAGGGTACGCATATCATAAACCCCTGAAAGCCGATCTTTGTAAAACGCCATCATATCGGCCTCACCGGCCAGCAACTCCCGGCGGCGGATGCGGTTTTCCCTGTCCCGGATCTGCTCGGCCAAAGACCAGTTATGGGTCATAAAGGGCAAAACCGTTTGCACATCCCCCTCGATCAGGGCGTTTCGGATAAAGATCTCTTCTGCCGCATCCGGATCGATTCTGCCGTATAACACGGGCCTGGCAGAAACAATGATCAGCCCGTAGAGGCTGACCTGCTCGTCTGCCACCACGGCCTCGCGCTTTTTCTCCCACCTGGGGTTGAGATGGGTGTATTTGCACCTGGCCCCGCCAAGGGCTTCGAGCCAGGCCGGATCGATATTGGCACAGGTTCTGGCAAATTTCCGGGTGGTTTCCACGATCTCTGCGGCCACGATCCACTCACCGGCCCTGTTAAACAGACCTGAGCCCGGAAAGATCATCACCTCCTGCTGCCGGGCGGCCCAGTAAAGATTTTTTTCCCTGCGCCGGGCGATATTGGACAAAAAACCGCTGGTCACGGATTTGTGAACCGCGGTGTACAAATCGGAAAAATCCGGCTGCCCCTTTTTGGCCCCAGTCTTTTTTTCCTGGTTTTCGGGACCGGAACCGGACAGGGGCCGGACCTGGAGACCGGATTCGGCCAGCAGGTCCACCATCTGGTCATAGACATCAAACCATTCGCGCATGCGTTTAAATGAAAGATAATAATCCCGGCAAAAGCGTTTGAGTTCGCCGGCCCGGACCTTGGGCCGGATGTTTTCACTGTTTTGGGTACAGGCGCAAAACAGGTTGTAGAGGGTGATAAAATCCGAGGCCCGATCCACGAAAGCCGCCCGCGCCTGATCGGCCTGGGCCTCCTTGCCCTCGGGCCGCTCCCGGGGATCGATCACGGAAAGGGCTGCGGCCACCACCGTGACCGGGCCCAGACACCGGTTTTGGTCCGCCTCGATAAGCATCCGCGAAAGCCTTGGATCCAGGGGCATTTTGGCCATGATCCGGCCCTTTTGGGTCAGGCGCGGCATTTTGGCGGGCCCTTTTTTCCCCTTGGCCGGCTTTTCAACCGCCCCGAGTTCGTCGAGGATGTCAAAACCGTCTCTGATCTGTTTCTGCGGGGGGGCATCCACAAAGGGAAAATCCCGGATCGCACCCAGGCGCAGGGAAATCATGCGCAAAATCACCTCTGCCAGATTGGCCCGCAGGATTTCGGGCAGGGTGTAGACAGGCCGGGACAGGTAGTCCTCTTCGGAATAAAGCCGGATGCAGACCCCGTTTTGCACCCGGCCGCATCTGCCCATGCGCTGGTCTGCGCTGCTCTGCGATATCGGGGAAACCGGAAGGGCGGTGGTGCGGGTGACGGGATGATAGTGCGAGACCCGGGCCAGTCCCGTGTCAATGACGTACTTGATGCCCGGGATGGTAATGGAGGTTTCAGCCACATTGGTGGCCACCACGATTTTTCTTCCCCGGGCCGGCTGAAATACCCGTACCTGGTCGGCTGCGGCAAGCCGGGCATACAAGGGCAGGATCACGGCATTTTTGTATTTTCTGCCCTCAAGGATCTCGCATGTCTCGCGGATATCGCGTTCCGTGGGCATGAAGATCAAAACATCGCCAAAGGCAGACTCTTGTTCAATGCGGTCCATGGCCGCGGCAGCCGCATCCACGTAAGAATATTCCCCTGCCTCGCCGCCGGTATCCGCCGGGGGCAACCAGCGGACCTCCACCGGATACATGCGGCCGGAGACCTCAATGATGGGCGCATCTCCAAAGGCCTTTGAAAATTTTTCCGTGTCAATGGTGGCAGATGTGACAATCACCTTCAAATCCGGGCGGGTGCGGACCAGGCCCCGGAGCAGGCCCAGGAGAAAATCAATGTTGAGGCTTCGCTCATGGGCTTCGTCCACGATCAGGGTGTCATATTCGTTTAAATACTTGTCCCCCTGGGTCTCTGCGAGCAAAACCCCGTCAGTCATCATCTTGATAACAGTCCGGTCGCTGACCCGGTCGGAAAACCGGATTTTGCAGCCAACGCCGGCACCGGTCTGCTGGCCGAGTTCTTCTGCGATGCGATCTGCCACGGTGACCGCGGCAATGCGCCGGGGCTGGGTGCAACCGATGCGTCCGTCAAGACCCCGGCCGGCCTTCAGGCAGAACTTGGGCAGCTGGGTGGTTTTGCCCGAACCGGTCTCCCCGGATATAATCACCACCTGGTGGGCGGCGATGGCCGCTGTTATTTCATCCTGCTTTTCCCATACAGGCAGATCCGGGTTGGCGGATATCTCCGGAAGATTGTCCATCCGCTGTTTCCGCACGGCAATGGAGGCATCAATTCGCTTTTCTGCGCGCTGAAGGATTTCTGCCGGATCTTTGGGCTTTTTTTTGCCGGCAGTGCCTTTTTCAATACGGCGGATTTCGCGCTCCACGGCATGCCGGTCGCAGTGAAGGGCGCGATCCATTTTTGACCGAAGCCGAAAGATTTGTTTCCGGATTTCTTGACTTGTGCTCATACGGCAATTATTCAATGGTTGAGTTGTATCCCAAAAATACATGCAAGCCGATTTTTCCGGGCAAACCAACAAAAAACAGATCACATGCGGCATGCAAGGGCAACATAGCGAGCCTTTGGGGCAAAATCAAGGAACACCAAAAATTTCAAAATAAAAATAGATTTTTTCCACTTTTAAGCACCGGTAAAATATGGTAAACGGATGGTGCACAAAAAAGGCATTCCTGCATAATCGCCAATTCGGATACGCGCAATGATCAAGCATTTTGACCGCCGGATTTTTCCGGTCTTTTTTCTTGCGTGCTTTCTGCCTGCAGCTGCAAGAGCAGAAACCACTCCTTTTGTCAAACAAACCGGAACATGGCTCTGCCAGACCGGCTATGCCGGATGGGCTGGGGCGGCCGCTGGCCTGCTGGCCTTTGTTCTGGCCTGCTCTCTGATTTTGCTGCTGCGCCGGCAAAGCAGGATCCGGAAGCTAAAAGCCGAAATCAGCCGGCAGCGGAAGACCGCAGACAAAGCCATCCGGCAGCAGCAGTCAATGGAAGACATCCTTAACCATCTAAATGATTATGTCTTCTTCCACGATCTTTCCGGCAATTTTTCTGAATTCAACAGCGCCGTAAGACGGGATTCGGACTATTCAGCCACCGAGTTAAAGCAGATGAACCTCAGAAACCTGGTGCGCGCGCCCTATATCCCTCAGGTTGACGAATATCTTCAACGGGTCCGCAAGAACGGAAAGGATCATGGCTACCTGCGGCTGGTCAACAAGGACGGAAAAGACCTGATCCTGGAATACACCAGCACCCTGATCCACAAAAGCGGCGGCGAGGTTGCGGGCGTGCGCGGAATTGCCAGAAATATCACCGAACAGCGCAAAACACGCAAGGCCCTTAAAAAAAGCGAAAAAAAATACCGAACCATTTTAAACACCATTGAAGACGGTTATTACGAAGTGGACCTGGCCGGTCATTACCGGCTGTTAAACCGTGCGATACTCCGCATGCACAATTACACATGGGAGGAGCTCAAGGGGCAGAGCTACAAAAAGCTCATTGACGAAGAAGACATCCAGTCCGTATATGAAACCTTCAACTACGTCTACCGAACCGGAAATCCGGTCAAGGCATTTAACTGGAAAACCCGCAGAAAAGACGGCAGCATCCTGCACCTGGAAGCCTCGGTCTCCCTGCTCTACGACAATAAAGGAAAACCCGCGGGTTTTCGGGGGATCACCCGGGATATTTCAGAACGCATCCAGGCCCGGAGAAAAACCCGGCAGCTCGAAGCCCGGCTTCAGCAGGCTCAGAAAATGGAATCCATCGGCACCCTGGCCGGAGGCATTGCCCATGATTTCAACAATGTGCTGTTTCCCATCATCGGATATACGGAACTCGCTCTCCAGGACATCCCTTCGCAAACTTCGGCTGCTGCAAATCTGGAAAAAGTGCTCCAGGCTGCTGACCGGGCCAAGGGGCTGGTGCGCCAGATTCTGGCCTTCAGCCGCCAGAGCACCGAGCAGGATCCGGAACCTGTGCGGGTTGAGCCCATCATCAAGGAAACCCTGAAACTGCTTCGCAACACCATCCCCGTATCCATTGAAATCCACTCAGACATCCAGCAGGATGCGGGCGAAGTGACCATTCACCCGGCCCAGCTCCACCAGGTGATCATGAACCTGTGCACCAACGCCTATCACGCCATGGAAAACCAGCCAACCGGAAAACTTGAAGTCCATATCAGGCGGGTGCGGGTCACTGCTGAAAACACCGGACTCCATGCCCAGCTTGATGCCGGCACCTATATCCGCATCACCGTATCAGATACGGGATGCGGCATGTCCGCCGAAGTGCTGGAAAAGATTTTTGATCCATATTTTACCACCAAATCCCAGGACAAAGGCACCGGCCTGGGCCTGTCAGTGAGCTACGGGATCGCCCAAAACGCCGGGGGCATCATTATCACAAAAAGTACACCCGGGAAAGGAAGCCGCTTTCATGTTTACCTGCCCGCAGCCAAAAACCGCCAGAACCGGCAGCCCGACCCGAAACCCGACACTGGCCTGCCTGAAGGCAGTGAACGAATTTTGCTGGTTGATGATGAAAAACGGGTTCTTGAAGTCGAACAAATGACCCTGGAAAAACTGGGTTACCAGGTCACTGCATTTTCTGACAGTCCAGAGGCGTTTAATGCCTTTAAAGCCAGCCCTGATCAGTTTGACCTGATCATCACCGACCAGAGCATGCCGCAGATCAGCGGCATTGAGCTGGCACGGAAAATCCGGCAGATCCGCAGTCATATCCCGGTGATCCTGTGTTCCGGGTACAGTGAAAAAATCACACGGGAAACCCCCCTGGAAGGCGACATCCAGGCTGTTTTGCTCAAGCCCATCGCCAGGCAGGAAATGGCCGGGGTCATTCGGAAAACTCTTGATTCCATGGGGCAAATACCTGTAAAAGAACAAAAGTGACAAAAAAGCAGGAAAGCAATGAATTGATGAATCTGCAGAATGTAAAAATACCATCCGAGATTCCCGTACTGGTGGTCGATGATGAGACGCCCATCACGGAAATGCTTTTTCAGGCACTGTCCAAGGCCGGCTACACATGCCGCACAGCCGCAAACGGGGAGCAGGCCCTTTCGATTATGGCTGAAAACCATTTCGATGTTGTGCTCACTGACATCCGCATGCCGGGCATGAACGGAGTGGATCTGCTGAAAAAAATCAAGGCCGCCTATGACAGCGATGTCATGGTCATGACCGGATTCACAGAGGACTACAACTACGAGTCCATTGTCACGGCCGGGGCAAGCGATTTCATCCAAAAGCCCATCAGCTTCAAGGAGCTGATGATACGGCTCAAGCGCGTGCTGCGCATGCGCTATCTGCTCGTGGAACGGGACCATATCAATACGGAACTCCAGAATTCCGTTAAAAAACTGGAAAAATACTCTGTTGAGCTCAAAAATGCCTTAATCGAGGTGGAAGACGCGCATGAAGAACTGCAGTACGCCTACCTCGATACGATCAACCGTCTGGTCAGTGCAGCGGAATACAAGGACGAGGAAACCGGCGATCATATCGTGCGCATGAGCCGCTACTGCACCCTGATGGCGGAAAAAATCGGTCTTGCAGATGAGACCGTCAAACTCATCCAGTATGCCTCTCCCATGCATGACATCGGCAAAATCGGTATTCCCGACCAGATACTGCTCAAGCCCGGGCGGCTCACCGCCGAGGAATTTGAAACCATAAAGACCCATACCACCATCGGCGCCAGCATCCTGGGCGAATCCAGAGCGGATGTGCTCAAAACCGCCCATGAAATTGCGTTGAACCACCACGAAAAATGGGACGGATCAGGATATCCCAGGGGCCTGAAAAAGGAAGAAATTCCCATCAGCGGGCGCATCGTGGGCATTGCCGATATTTTTGACGCCCTGACCTCCAGGCGCCCCTACAAGGACCCCTATCCCCTGGAAGTGGCCGTGGAAATCATCCGCTCAGAACAAGGGGTCAAGCTTGACCCGGACCTGGTGGCGGTATTTATCCGCAACATCGACCAAGTGGACCGAATCCGCCGGGAAGTGGGGGAGATCGAAAACGCGTCTCTGGCCGATTTTGCCTGGAGCGAACGCGACCAGGCCGTGCACATGGACCGGATCATCGCCCCAAGGCTGAAATAGACCCGATGATCCGGCCTGTTTGCTGTTCCCTTTTTGTTGATGGCGCCGTAAAAAGCTTTTTACGGCGCCATCTTTGTTATTCTCCGATGATTTTGACCAAGACCCGTTTTTTGCGGCGGCCGTCAAACTCGCCGTAGAAAATCCGCTCCCATGTACCAAAATCCAGCCGCCCGTCTGTTACGGCAACCACGGCTTCCCGGCCCATGACCTGACGCTTCATGTGGGCATCAGCATTGTCCTCGCCCACATTATGCCGGTACTGGGACACCGGCTCATGAGGAGCCAGCCGCTCCAGCCACTCGTCATAGTCCTGGTGCAGCCCGGATTCATCATCATTGATAAATACCGAGGCTGTGATGTGCATGGGATTGACAAGCGCGATACCCTCTTTAATCCCGCTTTCCGCCAGGCATTGTTCCACCCGGGGTGTGATATTGATAAACGCGCGGCGGGTGGGAACATCAAAAACCAATTCCTTGCGATAAGATTTCATTTGGCCTCCTTGCTCTGTTTGTTTTATTCCTGCAAATCCGCCCAGTGCCGCCAGGCCGGGATCATGGGAAAATACAGCCCCAGGCGCACAACGCGGCCGGGCGCCATCCGGCGCATCAAGGCGGCATACCGGGCCATCTGAGCCTGATAGCGCTGCTGTTCGCGGTCCAGAAAGGCATCGATGCCGCCGCCGCTGTGTATGCCGGTTTTATAGTCAATGATCCAGCGTTCCTTGTTTTCATCCACAAAGGTGCGGTCAATAATTCCGTGGATGAGTTCACGGCCGTAAAAACCGCTCACCCCGTATTCGCAGGCCCCCCGATGATGGGCCGATAAAATCCATCTTCCGGTTTCATGGGAAATGGCATTGCACAGGGCGGTTTCGACCCGGGCCACGGCATGGCTGATCTCTGCCTGCCCCACGCCCTCAAATTCAAGCTGTTTTTGCAAAACCGGCCGGATTGCCGCAATTTTTCCAGCACTCCAGTTTTCCGGACCCTGCTCACAAATTTTTTTCAGCCACCTGTGCACCACAGACCCAACATGGCGCACGGTCATCCCGGCCCAGTCAAACCGCGGCAAAAGCGATTCGTTTCCTGAATCGTTGATCCCTGAATCCTCCGGGATTTCCAAATCCGGGAACTGCCCCCTGGCTTTCACGGATACGTCCGCAGGCGGGGCAGGGGGACGCCAGTGGGCAGCCAACCTGTAAATGCAGGGATAAGAGACTTCCCGGTCTTTTGCCGGCGCATCTGCGGCAGGGGGCTCTTTCCGGGCTGCGGCCTGTTCAAATTCTTCCAAGACAGCCGGCCAGAGCACTGCCAGCAGGGAGCGGGAATCGGGTTTCATGAGACTTCCCTGCCGGTCCAAAAATGCTGCGCCAAAAATGTGAAGCCGCTTTTTTGCCCGGGTGGCTGCCACATACAAAAGCCTTCCGGCTTCATGGTTTCTTCTTTCCTGTTCAAGGCGCCAAAGATACTGATAAGTGGGGTCAGTGTCCTCTCCGGCCCCGGAAATCGGGGCCATCAAGAGCGACTTTTCAAAGGGCGCCCCTGCGCGCTCCTGCCAGAGCAAAAGGGCCGGATCCTGGCTGCGCGGGGCCTTGTGCAGACCGGGCAGAATCACCGTGTCAAACTCCAGACCCTTGGCCTTGTGGATGGTCATGACCTGCAGCCGGCTGTCCGCACCCGGATCGGGCTGGGCAAACAAGTCCATGACCCCCTGTTCAAAGGCCTCCATATCCGCGAGAGGCTCTGCGCCGGCCCGGGACTCCACGTAATCGAGATACACATCCACGTCCGCCAGATCAGCCGGGTCTGCGGCAGCCGGACCGCCCATGGCCATCCATGCCCCTTCCACCTGCCGCCGCAGGCTCTGTCTTGCCCTGCGCTCCACTGCCGCGTCCAGCACAGGCCGGATACGCTCCAGCCGGATGCGGCCGTCATGGCTTACAGCAGCCAGCCGGTCCGGATCATGGATCAATTCCGGGACCGGGGTTTTGAAATCATCACCGGCAATGGCGTGCAGGTCCATCAGGGTTAACCCGCACCAGGGCGCCCGCAGCACGGACAGCCAGGCAAGGCGGTCTGCCGGATGGTTTATTGCCCGGGTCAGAGACACCAGGTCGCCGATCACCGGCCGGTTGCCCAGGGCATCGATTTCCACTGCGGAAAAGCGCAATCCCGCAGCCCGCATTTCCGGGACAATGGCCTGCAGATGCGGGCGGCTGCGCACCAGCACGGCTACCGTTTCCCGACTGTCGCACTCCAGGGCCTGCTGCACGCAGAAAACCACATCCCGGGCCTCCTGCGCATCCCGGCCGTCCTTGTTTTCTTTTGCATAAACTGCGGCATGGACGAATACGGCTTGCGCCTGTGTCCCGGATGCCGCTGCAGTGGCCGGCATGTAGGGCACGGCCCCGGAGTCGGCATCAGCGGTTTCCGGCAAGACCTTTGAAAAGGCGGCATTGACCCACCGAACAATGCCGGGCCTGGAACGAAAATTGGTCTCCAGCAGCAGGGGCTCCAAGGGCAGGTGGGCATCCAGTCCCTGCTCCCAGGCGGTTAAAAACAGCCCCACCTCTGCCTCCCGAAATCCGTAGATGGACTGCATGGGATCGCCCACAGCAAAAAAGCTTCTGCCGTCGCCCGGGACCCACCCGGCGGTGAGCTGCTGCATGAGGGCAAACTGGCTGATGGAAGTGTCCTGGAACTCGTCCATGAGAATATGCGTTATCCGGTAATCCAGAGACAGGGCAAGATCGGTTGGTTCCTGGGCATCGCCCAGGGCGGCCTTGGCCCGGATGGCGATTTCGGAGAAATCCACCTGCCCGGTTTGTTCGAAAATGGCCGCCAGATGCCCGGCCGCCCGCTTTAAAATAACAAACAGCGCCTGGAGAAGCCCCCACTGGCCGTCAGTGTAGCCGGCCGCCGGCAGCCGGCGCACGCCGTCTAGGGTCCCGGCCAGCTCAGGGTCTGTGTCCAGGACGGCCACAAGGTTTTTAAACTGGCGTTTCTTACCTTCAAAAAAGGCCTTTTGCCCGGAATCGCGCACCGAAGACGGGGCCGGAAACCCGGTGCTCTTGTTTACGGTCTTGCGCCACTGGCCGTCTTTGGTCAAAAGCAGATGCGCAATGCCCTCCCAAAGCGGCAGATCGCCGACGTCCGTACCCGGCAGGCCGGAAAGCTCCCGAACCGCACAAACAGGGGTCTCCGGGTCCGCATGTTCGAGGTTTTGCGCGGCAAACCCGCACAAATCCGCCAGATCCATGATACAGGAAACCGGAAACCGGCCCCGGATCTGCTCCAGGGTGTTTTTGATCACATCTGCCATGGCCGCCTCCAGCATCCTTCGCAGCCCGTCTGCATCCCGGATATCGGCCACATGGCGCATCCACTGCTCCCGGCGGGGCAGCATCAGGGCAACGAGATTTTCGACCAGATCCAGCCGGTTGTCCAGATGGCGCACCAGGGTCTCCATGGCTGCAGCTTCGGGTCCGGTTGCTTCCAGTTCCGCCACCGTGTTTCTTGCAGCCCGGACATAGAGATCCGCCGGGTCTTCTGCAATACGGCCCGGCGCGCCGAATCCGGAAAGCACCGGCATCTGCCGGGTCAGGCCCGCGCACAAGGCGTCAATGGTCATAATCCGCATCCTGGAAGGATCTTCCCGGATCTTCCAGTTCAGATCCGCGTCCCGCTGGCACACATCCCGGGCAAGCTCCCATGTGACAGCCTCGTGCTCCTTTTCGGGGCGGCTGCCGGCTTGCGCCCCGTCTATGGCCCCGAGCACCCGGTTGCGCATCTCGGCTGCGGCCTTGCGGGTAAAGGTGATGGCCAGGATTTCCTCGGGATGATTGACCCGGCAGAGCAGTTTCAGATACCGCTGGATCAGCAGCCCGGTTTTGCCCGATCCCGCCGGGGCCTGGACAATAAAGGCGGTTTCAGGATCCAGGGCGCGCTGGCGCTGGTGTTTATCGGCAATATCGTTCATTGCATACCTTCCCCGGCCGGATTTTCACGGCCGGCCTCCAGTATCCGGCACAGGCCGTGCAAATCGCAATACCGGCAGGTTTTGTTCACCGATTGCGGGGATACGGGTGCATGGCCGGAGGCGATTTCTTTGGACAGTTGGACAAGTCCCTGCTCCCAGCCGCTTATCACTTCTGCCATGCTGCCGGCATCCGCTGCCAGCTTGTTGTCGTCTGCCACACAGCCGATTCCGTCCACAATACCCTCTGATGCCGCAATGCCCAGATAAGCACAATTTGCCTTTTTTACCCGGGCAAAAAGCACCCCGGCCAGGTTTTCACCGCCGATGGCCAGGCTGTAGAGAGGCAGCTGGGGCTCGGCAATGCGGTCGGTAAACCAGTCACTGGCCGAGGGTGAGCCGGTCTTGTAATCAATGATGATTTGCCGGCCGTCTTCCAGGCGGTCAATGCGGTCGGCAAACGTTCGGATGGCCATGTTGCCGACAGACACATGAATCCGGCTTTCCAGGGCGTCGACAAAAAACCGGGACCGGTTTTTTTCCTGGTTGATCCACTCGGCCAGCAGGCCGGCCAGCCGTTCGGTTTCCACCCGGCAAAACCCGGGGCCAAAGGTTTCGGGCATTTGTGCGGCCATTTTTTCAACCGCCCCGGCCACGGCTTCTTGAATACAGACAGCCAGCCCGGGTTCATCCATATCCGCCAGGGTCTGAAAATCGCTGATCCGACGCCACAGCCGCTCCAGGGCATAATGGACCAGGTTGCCCCGGTCCCGGGCATTTAACCCCGGCTCCGGCATCTCCAGGCCGCGCGCACCAAGCCGGTACCGGGCGTAGGCCTGAAACGGGCAGGCGGCCTGGGACTTGAAAATCCCGGTACCCCCGGAGACCCCGGCACCCGCCGGCACCGGGGCGCCGGAGATATCCGAAAGTTTTTCCATTTGATCCGGGGCCGCCCGGCTGATCCATGTATCGGCCTTTTTCAGAGATTCAAACGCCTGCGGGCCGGCTTCGGGCAGATGGGCGATCAAAGGGCTTGGCAGGCGCGGGCTGTCCCCGTCGCTCTGCCCCCAGGAGCAGACCACCCGGTCGGCCCCCCTCAGCAGCCGGGCGGTCATCTGCCGGGCCCAAATGAGTTCCCGTTCCGGGCTGCAATGGGGCAGGCCCAGGGTCCGGGACACCGCTGACGGAATAAACGCATTGGGCCGGGCCGAAGGCGGCCAGGCATCATGATGCATACCCATGACCCACAGATAATCAAACTCCTGGCCCCCGGCCTCGAGCAGTCCCAGGATCTGCACGGGCGCCTCGGGCTGTTCAGGCGCAAACGGGATCTGATGCAGCATGGAAACAAAAATCTGCCGGGCCCGGGCAAAGCTTAGATTTCCGGCTGCCGGATACAGCTTTGCAAACCCTTCCAGCGCCTGCCTGAAAGCGGCCACGGACTGATACTCGGCGCTTGTCAGGCTGCGCTGGCCCGGCCAGCCCGCGGCATCCAGGATTTGGACAAAGATTTTTGCCCACTGGTCCGGGGCATTGCTATCGGGCAGGTCCCGGGCTTGGTTCTGCATACCTTGCAGCAAATCACTCAATACAAAAGGACCTCCGGAGCCCGCCATCGAGCGGGCCAGGAATGCCACCCGGGAAACAGACACTAAAAAATCGCCCTGTTCCCGAAGGGCAGCATCCACAACGGCCCTGAAATGATATTCGTTCTGGCTTCCTGCCAGAAAGGGACTTTGCAGCAGCCGGCTCCAGGCGGCCCCATCGGCATTCTGCTTCTGGACCAGCTCCAGGATTGCGCACGCGGCTGCAGCCGCCGGGTATTGCACGAGCATGGGAGGTGCTGAAATGTTAAACACCGGATGCTCCACAGGATCGGCAAAACCGGGCACGGACGGGTAAAACACCTGTTCAAACACACGCAGCACCCGGCTTCTTTCTTCAGCCAGATTCATGCACACCACCCCGATGCGCGCGTCCGGATCACTCTCCACCCGGTCTCTGGCCCATTTCGCAGCAGCCCGCTTTTCAGCGGCATCGTCTTCAAATCCGGCCCGGCAGACATCTGCCCGCTTTTGGGCAGCACCCAGGGCCGTTACCCGGACACCGCGGCAAAAGAGGGCCTCAAACAGATCCCGGTCAGCAGGGGCGATCTCGTCAAACCCGGCCAAGATCAAGCCGGAAACATTGGTCAACCTCCCGTCATCAGCCGCTTTTGCCAGACAATCAGCCAGCCCGGCCCGGTCCATGAACCCGGCGTCTTTGCACAACTGCTCAAACCTGTGGGCCCATTTGGCAAAACCCGCGGGATCCGGGGCCTGCCAGTGTTGATCCGCACCCACGACAACCTTCCACTGACGGCACAGGGCCCAGGCCTCCTGCACGCGCCGGGCGGTTGCCCGGGCATCGAGAAGCCCGGCCCCGGCTTCGGACTCAAAGATGATTTTTTCCCAGATCAACTGCTCCTGGAATTCGTCCAGCAAAAGCCCCGGCAGATCACCGGGCTGCTTGTGCCACAAATCTTCTGCCAGATCCGCATACACCCGGGCCAGCCAGGCCGTGTACGGCAGAATATCCGGGCTTTGCCAGGCCCGATACCCCCGGGCCTGGCAAAAGCGGGCGTACTGCGCGGAAAGGCTTCTGGCCAGACGGCGGTTGACACATACCAGGACATCGCCGGCCTGGATCTGCTCAAAACATTGCTGAAGGGAAATTTGCCGGATATTCAACTCAGGGCACCTGTGTTTGATTCAACTGCCTGGCGTTTTTCCATCAGGGCCGGCAGAAACCTGCGCGTCATGCCGGTAAAAGGGCGCTTTTGCAAAACGCGCACTCCGGCCCATTGAAAACCGGCCGGCCCGTTTGGCCGGATGCGCCCTGCAGCATAATCACAAATCACCACCCGGGCTTCAACCCGGAAATGGGTGTAGGCATGGCGAACCTGCGTCCATTCATATGCGTTTTGCACCCGAAGGTTGACTGTCTGGCCGACAATGCGGTGGCAGGCATCAATTGCCGACTCCCCCTCGCTGATGCGTCCGCCGGGAAATTCCCAGAGCCCGCCGAGAAGCCCGTTTTCCGGCCGGCAGACAATCAAAACGTTCCGGCCCTTTTGAATCACGGCCGCAACCAGCCGGTGCAAAGGCACGGGCCGGGTTTTGCGCCGCACAGGAAACAGATCCGTCTCATTGCGGCCATATGCCAGGCAATGGGAGGAAACCGGACAATTCCGGCAAAGGACGGTCTTCGGCCGGCAGACCAGGGCGCCAAGCTCCATGAGCGCCTGGTTAAAGGCCCCTGGCCGCCGGCAGTCCAGCAAATCTGCGGCCAGGGCCGGATAGGTTTTATGGGCGGCCGGGACATTTACCGGGGCGGGATCGGCAAAAACCCTGGAAAGCACCCGCTTGACATTGCCGTCAGCCACCGCAAGGGGCCGGCCAAAGGCAATGCTTAACACGGCTGCACCAATGTATGGCCCCACCCCGGGCAGGGACCTAAAGGCCTCAACAGTATCCGGCACCTGCCCGTTATACTCTGTGGCCACAATGGCCGCCGCCCGGTGCAGGTTCCGGGCCCGGGCATAATATCCCAGGCCCTCCCAGCGCTTGAGCACCTGCTGGAGCGGGGCTGCGGCCAGGTTTTCAATTGCAGGAAAATTTTCCAAAAAGCGAAGGTAATAGTCGATAGCCGTGTCCACACGGGTCTGCTGCAGCATCACCTCCGAGACCCAGATTCGGTAAGGATCGCTGGTGCGGCGCCAGGGAAGATCCCTGCCATTTTCCTGATACCAGTTGATCAGGGCCTGCTGAAAGTCATTTTTTTTCTGCGGATCAAGCATGTCTTTTATTTGTAAGCCTCAAGGGGGTTTTCCGAAACACGGATTTTTGCGGCTAACACCGGAATTGGGGTTGACCTGTTGTACGGTTGCGGTTATGGTATAAAACTTTTTTAATGGGGTATTTTTTTCAAACAAGACAAACCGGCTGTCGAAAGACAGCATAAACCAAAAGCGTTTTTACATCAATGGCTGCAAACGCCCCCCAACCACCGAAAAGGGACCTGGTCGCTGACTGGCAGCGCCTGGCCAAAGTCTTTATCCGCCCTGAAGACGATGATTCCCGGGCCACTTTGATCAAGTACATGGAGCGGATTCTTTTCGGGCTCCACGATTTTTTAAAGCGCCACGTGGGCATCACAGAGGCCAGAAGCCTGCGGGAGCTTTCACAGAACTACATGCGCACCGATATCCGCGAGGAACCGGAAAAAAAACTCGCAGATGTCATTGCCTGCCTGATCAATGAGACCGCCCCCCATGCGGTCAACGTGGCATCGCCTTATTTCGTGGGCCACATGACCTCGGCAATTCCGTTTTTCATGGTTCATTTAAAAACCATTGTGGCGGCCTTAAACCAAAACGTGGTCAAACTTGAGACCTCCAAGGTGGTCTCGGTGATTGAAAAACAGGTCATCGCAAAAATCCACCGGTTAATCTATGATTTTGAGGAAGACTTCTACCTGGCCCACGTGCAAAACACGGAAACCACCCTGGGGGTGTTTACCGAAGGGGGTACCACGGCCAATCTCACTGCCCTGTGGGTGGCCAGAAACGCAAAGTTTGCCGCCAAAAACGGATTTTCCGGCATAGAAAACGAGGGGGTGGCCGCGGCCTACCAGGCCTACGGAGTCGATCGGTCCGTGATCCTGGCCTCCCGCCTGGTGCATTATTCTCTCAGAAAATCCGCCGGTATCCTGGGCATTGGCAACAACAACGTCATTCCCGTGGACACGGACAAAAGCCACCGCATTGACATCAAGGCCCTGGAGCAGACCATTTCACGCATCCGATCCGAGTCGCCCAAAACCTGCATCCTTGCAGCCGTGGGCATTGCCGGGGCAACCGAGACCGGCACCGTGGACCCCCTGGGACCCATGGCAGATGTGTGCCGGCGCCACAACATTCATTTCCACGTGGATGCCGCCTGGGGCGGGCCCACCCTGCTGTCGGCAAAATACAAGCACCTGCTGACCGGAATTGAAAAAAGCGATTCCGTCACCATTGACGGGCACAAGCAGTTTTACATGCCCATGAGCTGCGGGATGGTTTACTTCCGGGACCCGGAACTGCTCGATGTCATCGAATACCACGCCAATTACGTCAACCGCCGGGGATCAGTGGACCTGGGCATCAAGTCGCTTTCCGGCTCCAGGGAGGCCAACAGCCTGATTCTGGATTCAGCCCTGAAAATCATGGGGTCCCAGGGCTATGCCCTGCTCATTGACCACGGAATCCAGACGGCTGCGGCATTTGCAGACGAAATTGAAAGCCGCCCGGATTTTGAACTGGTCACCCACCCGGTATTAAACATCCTCACCTACCGGTACTGCCCGCAAAAAATCCAGCAGGCCATCAAAGACGAAAACCAGGACCGCAGGTGCAGCCTCAACAGCGCCATCAATCGGGTCAACCGGGACCTGCAGCGGCTGCAGCGGGAGGCGGGCTACAGTTTTGTCTCGCGCACCACCCTCCAGGGAGATCCGGCATGCGGTGAAAACATGGTGGTCCTGCGGGCGGTGATCATGAACCCCATGACTGACATGAAAATTCTCCGGGAGATATTAGACGAGCAGCAAAACATTGCCGCCCGTTTTTGTGCCCCGGACCTGCCGGCGGTATGAAAACGGCTCAGACAGCAGCCGTTTTCAGGCCGTGGCGGCCTTGCGCCCCAGCTCAAAGGCTTTCAGGTTGGTTTCCGCAAACGCCTGCCGGGTCACCGCGCCGATAGCATCTTTGAGGCTCTGTTCGTTTAAGGGAATCAGGTTTGTTGCGCTAAGCGCACCGAGCAGCACCATGTTCACCGAAAGCACGTTTCCGGCCTCCCGGGCCAGGGCAGCGGCATCCAGGGAAATCAGCCGGGCGCACTTGGAGGCGATCAGACGCTGGATATCATCGAGATCCGGATAAACGCCTTTTCCGATAGCTGCGGTAAAGGGCTGCAGAGCGGCGGTGTTGATGATCACCGTGGTGTCGGCATTGCATTTTTTCAGCGCGCGCAGGGCTTCGGCCGGCTCAAAGCCCACCAGGATATCGGCCTCGCCGTCGGAAATAATGGGGCTTTGCGCATCTCCGAAAACCAGGGCGGATTCCACCACCCCGCCGCGCTGGGCCATACCGTGAATTTCACTCATGCGCACGGGCAGCTGCGAGCGCCGGGCGGCTTCCCCAAGCACGCGGGAGGCCAGCAGATTGCCCTGACCGCCCACGGCCACGATGATCAGTCGGGTTACATCCATTATTTTTTCTCCTTGACGGGCACAATGGCATTTTCCGGGCATACCTGGGCGCAGACCGAACAACCCGTGCATATGGACGCATCAATGCAGACCCGGTCGTCATCCATATAAAAGGCCGGGCAGGCCAGGTCATTTATACAATTGCGGTGATTGGCGCATTTCTGCGGATCCACCCGAAAGGGACGTCCGGTTTGCTTCTTCAGACTCCTGGCCTGCAAAACGCAGTCCTGCCGGGCAATGACAACCGAGACCCCCTCAAATGCAATGGCTTCTTTAAGGGCGGCCACGCTTTTTTTGACATTATAGGGCCGGATCACGCTGACATGAGGCACGCCGATTCCCTTGACCAGTGACTCAATGGAGACCCGGCCGTAACCCTCCTGGCCAAGCCCGCTCATGTCCACACCCGGATGGGGCTGATGGCCGGTCATGGCCGTGGTGTGGTTATCCAGAATCACCAGGGTCAAGTCATGGTTGTTGAAAACCGCATTGATCAGACCCGGAATGCCGGAGTGAAAAAACGTGGAATCTCCGATATAGGAGATGACCTTCTCCTCGAGCACCTGGGAAAACCCGCATCCCGTGCCCACAGACGAGCCCATGCAGATGAGAAAATCGCCGGCCGACAGCGGGGGCATAAACCCAAGGGTGTAGCAGCCGATATCATTGGGTTTGACCGTGGCCATGCCTTCGGTGGCCTTGTTGACCGCATAAAAGGTGGCCCGGTGCGAGCAGCCCGCACACAGGTTGGGCGGCCGCTGGGGGATTTCCGGCACGTCGGAGAGATCCAGGGGCATGGCCGGCTCCAGGGCCACATCAAACCAGGCGGCAATTTTTTCGCGCACCATGGCCGGATCATATTCAAAAAGCCGGGAAAACAGTTGCGGGGCCTTACCGCCGATGGGCAGGGTCAGGCCCGCTTCCTGGGCCAGGGCGCGGATGGCCTCTTCCATGTAGGGCTCGCCTTCTTCCACCACAAGGACTTTTTCACACCCCCGGAGAAAGGCCTTTAGCTTTTCACCGGGCATGGGATGGGAAAAACCCACGCGGAAAATCCGGGATTGGTCTTCAATGCCCAGATCCCTGACCGCATCGGCCACGTAATTGTAGCTCACCCCGTTGACCACAATTCCCCAGGGGCCCTTTCCATGGATGAAATTGTATTTGGACTCACAGGACAGGGTCTCTGCCTGGTCCAGCCGCTTTAGCAGGCGCACGTGCAGATTGCGCGACACGGCCGGCACGGTCACCAGGTGAAACGGATCCTTGACAAAGCTTCCCTTTGTTTTCGGCGGGGTGATCTCACCGAGCACCACCTGCCCGGTGGAATGGTTGATCCGGGTGGTGGTGCGCACAATCACCGGCTCCTGGAGGGTTTCGGACAATTCAAATGCATATGGCATGATCTGCCGGGCCTCATCCACGCTGGACGGCTCCAGGATGGGAAGACCCGAGAGCTTTCCGTAATACCGGTTGTCCTGCTCGTTCTGGGAGGAAAACATGTAGGGGTCATCTGCGCAAAGAATCACCAGGCCCGCCTTTACCCCCACGTAGGCCAGGGTCATCATGGCATCTGCTGCCACGTTCATGCCCACGTGCTTCATGATACACATGCTCCGAACCCCTGAATTGGCAGCGGCTGCGGTTACTTCCAGGGCCACTTTCTCATTGGTGCTGTATTCGAAATACAGGTCGCTTTGCTTTGCCATCTGGAAAAAGTTGGCCGAGATTTCCGAGGACGGCGTTCCCGGGTATGTGGCGGCAAAGGCCAGACCCGCTTCCACTGCACCCCGGGCGATGGCCTCGTTGCCCAGAAGCATCAGCGTTTCTCCGGCATTGTCCTGCAGCAGCTTGTGCATAAGCCGTGTTCCTTTACTATACTGAGTTTGATTTTTTCACGTTCCGGGTTAAATTGTAGGAAGTTCTATACCATGGAAAGACCCTGTGTAAAACATTTTTCCTTGAAAAGCGGGCCGAAGGCAGACGGCACTATCAAAGGGGTTTACAATCCAAAACAGATCCAGTATAAAAAAGGTTTATTTCCTGACATTTCCAGCCGATAGAATATTTGGAAATCTGACTGGATCATCCTGTTTTACAGTTTTTTATTACAGACTCTGAGGCGCATATGGACGAGCGAACCACCCTGGTGATTGCCACCCGGAATTCGGGAAAAACCCGTGAAATCCGCGAACTGCTGGCCGGATATCCGGTGACCGTAAAAAATCTCGACGATTTCGGCCCGATTCCGGAAATCGATGAAGACGGTGAAACCTTTGACGACAACGCCTATAAAAAGGCCTCCTTTGCCTCCCGGGTGCTGGGACTGCCAACCCTGGCAGATGATTCAGGCCTGTGCGTCAATGCCCTTGGCGGGCAGCCCGGAGTGCATTCGGCCCGGTTTGCCGGCGCTGATGCCACGGACGCGGAAAAATGCCGGAAACTGCTGGAAATGATGGAAAACCGGCAGGACCGGAGCGCGGCATTTGTTTGCGTGATCTCCATTGCCGTGCCCACGGGCGCAGCACTTACCTATGAAGGCCGGTGCGAGGGGCAAATCCTCCGGGAGCCGGCCGGACAAAACGGCTTTGGCTATGATCCGGTATTTTATTACCCGTCTTTGGGCAAATCCTTTGCACAGCTGCCGGCTGCGGAGAAAAACCGGGTCAGCCACAGGGGCCGGGCCCTTGCCCAGATTTGCGAGGAAATGGACAAGATACTCAAATGGATCGATCTGCAGATGCCGGTGCCGGAAAAGTTTGCCTGCGGGCCTGCGGATGATTCCACAATCACTTAAACAGGGCAGGTAAATCCATGGCCATTGAAACCTTAAATCAGATGATCGCCACTCATCCCGAGGTACTGCGCAATTTAAAACGCGCCCAGATCACCCGATATGCCGTAGACCAGCGGGAAGGGCTGGTTTTGCCCTGCGGTGCGCTCTCCACCTGGACCCCGCCGGAATCAACGGGCCGCTCCCCGAAAGACACGATGATCGTTCGCTACCCGGAACTGGAGGAGCACATTGACTGGACCTCGCCCAACAACCTGTCCATTGACCCGGAAACCTTTCACCGTCTCTGGGTTGATGCGCTGACCGTGCTGTGGAAAAAACCACGGGTTTATGTCAGCGACCGGGTCATCGGGGCGGATCCCCAGTATGCCATGCCGGTACAGACGGTTACGGATTTTGCCTTAACCAGCCTGTTTACCATGAACATGTTCCGGCCCGTGCCTTCAAAAATTGATAAAAGCCTGTTTGCCGACAAGCCCTTTACCCTGCTGGTGGCCCCTTACGACAAAATCGACACCTCCAGATATGAAGGCCGGCTCAGAAAACGCGAGGACGGCACCGCCTCGGACATGATCATTGCCATGGATTTCAAAAACCGGCTTGGGCTGGTATACGGATCGGCCTACTGCGGCAGTGCCAAAAAGCTTATGTTTACAGTCATGAACTATTACCTGCCCCATGAAAACATTCTGCCCCTGCACTGCTCAGCCAATGAGGACCACCAGGGCAATGTTTCTTTGTTTCTGGGCCTTTCCGGAACCGGCAAAACCACCCTGTCGGCGGACAAAAACCGATCTTTGATCGGCGATGACGAGCACGGGTGGGATGAAAACGGCATCGCCAATTTTGAGCACGGCTGTTATGCAAAGCTCATTGACCTGGAGCCGGAAAAAGAGCCCGAAATCTACAAGGCCGTGTTTTCCCACCGGGAAATCGAGGAAAACGGGGTGATCATTGAAAACTGCATGACCTATCCCAACGGGACCGTGGACCAGTTTGACGCCCGCCTGACCCAAAACAGCCGGGTGTCCTACCCGCTGCGGTATCTGAGCAACGTCAAAATCAAAGGTACGGGCCGGCATCCTTCCACCATCATATTTCTGACCGCTGATGCCAACGGGGTGCTGCCCCCCATTTCCCGGCTCAATGCCGAGCAGACCATGCTCTGGTTTCTCATGGGATACACCAGCAAGCTGGCCGGGACGGAAACCGGCATCAAGGAACCCCAGACTACGTTTTCCAGGTTTTTCGGCCAGCCGTTTATGGCCAACAAGCCTTCCTATTACGCCAACCTGCTCGGCGAGAAAATGAAACAGCACCAGACCCGGGTATTTCTGGTCAATACCGGCTGGAGCGGGGGGCCTTACGGGACCGGCACGCGCATTGACATCACCCAGACCCGCGCCATGCTGGATGCGGCCATGGAAGGCCACCTGGACAATGTGTCCTACACGGAAAACAAACGCTTTCACCTGAACGTGCCCGATTCCTGCCCGGGTGTGGATGCGGAAATCCTGCATCCCGAAAATACCTGGTCTGACAAAAACGCCTTTGAGCAGCGGGCCGAAGCGTTAGCCCGGGAATTTTCGGATTATTTTGACAAGGCCTATTCAAACGCAGACATTGATCCGGCGGTCCGTGCCCAGTGCCCGGGAAAATAAGGCGTCCTGAATTTATTTATGCGCAAACAGAATTGATGGTGCCGTAAAAAGTCCTAAAACGGATATCTCCGTCAACCACTAAAGAGACAACTTTTTGATTTTACTTAACACTTAATCACTTAAAACTTAACACTGCCTGTAAAAAAGACTTTTTACAGGCGCATCAGAATTGATTTTTTGAAAATGGCAAGTTCAGAATCCGAAGATACGCAGATCCGCTCTGCCCACCAGCAGCGCATGGCCCGGCTGGCTGCAGACAAGCAGCGCATTTTAATGCAGCCGCCGGAAAAGGCCCTGGATGAACTCCTGGACCACCCCCAGGCCACTGCCCTGGTTCACTCCATTGCAGAAGAGGACATATATTTTCTGGTCCACGAAATCGGGGCGGAAGACGCCATGGAACTGCTGTCCCTGGCTTCCAACCGGCAATGGGAATACCTGCTGGACCTGGAAATCTGGAACCGGGACCGGATCAACACCCATGCCCTGGGCCACTGGATGAGCCTGCTGTCCCGGGCAGATCCGCCGCGGTTTCACCATTGGGCCGCGTCAGAGAAATATGACCTGTTGGAATACTATCTCCATGAGGCCCTTGAAATCCGGCTCCCGGAAGAAAACGAAGACCCCGGCGATTATCCGGACGGTTTTTTCACCCATGACGGGGTTTTTTACGTCCGCATCCAGGAAGGATTTTTAAACGCCATTGAAGACGAAGACGACCGGGAAGAGCGCCAGCAACTTATCCACCAGCTTCTTCGCCACATTGCAGACGAGGACCTGCAGACCTACCAGGCCACCCTGCTGCGCAGCGTCAACGTCATGGAGGCCGAAAGCCAGGAAGAAGCCCTGCGGTTTCGCAATGTGCGTCTTGCGGAAAAAGGATTTCTGCCGTTTGAAGAAGCCCTAGGCGTATATGCCCCCATGCGGCCGGAATCGGTGCGCAAACGCCCGGCCCGGACACCGGATACGGCATCTGATGCGGACTTCAACCTTCCGGTGCCTGTGCAGCACAGTTTCATGCTCTCAGACAGCGGCATTTTCGGCACAGCGCTCTGGCAAATCAAATCAAGCCAGCTTGTCTACGAGCTTCAGGTGGAATTTGCCGCCCTGTGCAACCAGGTGATCGCAGCAGACCAGCAGCCCGTGCGCCAGCGCGAGGAGCTTGGCCACGTGGTGGAAAAGGTTTCCGCCTACCTCGGCCTGGGCCTGCACCGGCTGGCCGGGACCCAAAAACCGCCGGCACCCGGACAAAGTGCAGAGATCTTAAGCAACTACAGCCTGGCAGACATCTTCCGAACCGGTTACGCCCTGGCTGTAGATCTGCGGAACCGGGCCCGGAAATGGAAGGCCGATGCCTGGTACGCACATCGCCGGCTGGCCCTGAGTTTCTGGGGTGAACGGCTTGTGGGTTTTGTGGGCGGACTTCTGCTGACCCGGCCCAAATTTTTTGACAATTACCAAACCGGCCGGATGTACCGGGAATTTGAAACCATGCAGGACATTGCGACGGCCGAAGCCGCCTTAAACGAAATCACGGCCTTTGACCACCTGCTGTCGTGCATGGACATCAATACCCATTACCTGCCAAAGCGGTATTTTATCACCCATGAAAACCTGCTGCTGACCCTGTGGGCAAAAGACCGCCTGGGCCTGGCCCGGATACCGCTGCCGATTCCGGTGAATGCGTTTCAGCCCTTTTTCAGTGAGCTTTGGGAACAAGGCACAAAAACACCCCGGATCCGGGATTCGGCCAAATCCGATTTTCTCCAATGGCTTTCAGCCCAAAGCGGGATTTCCGTCCATGACATATCTGTTCGCATGGAGGCGGCCCTGGAAAACCTGTTTTCCCGGATTGCCGAAGAATACGGCCATGTTCCGGCAGCGGACCTGGATCCACGATTTGTCCATCTGTTTATCCTCGAAAAAACTGAAAATCAATGACGCTTCTGTTCATTTACCTGTTTATCGCCCTGGGAGTCTCATTTCTGTGCTCCATCATGGAGTCGGTCCTGCTGTCGATAACCCCTAGCTTTACCGCAGCCTTCGAAGAAGTTCATCCCAAAACCGGCAAACTGCTTCGCACACTGAAAACCGATATTGACCGCCCCCTGGCCGCCATTTTAAGCCTAAACACCATTGCCCATACAGTGGGCGCAGCCGGTGTGGGCGCCCAGGCCGTGGAAGTGTTCGGCAGCCAATACGTGGGGATTACATCCGCGGTGCTCACATTCTTGATCCTGGTTTTATCCGAAATCATTCCCAAGACCATCGGCGCGCTTTTCTGGCGGAGCCTGACCCGGCCCACGGTGCTTTTGCTTCGCAGCCTCATCATTGTCCTGTATCCTCTGGTGCAAATGTCACAGGTAATTACCTACCTGTTTTCCAGAGGCAAAAAAATCACTCCGGTGACCCGGGATGAAATCCGGGCCCTGGCGGATCTGGGATTTGAAGAAGGCCTGTTTCTGGAAAAGGAATCCCGGATTCTCAAAAACCTGATGCGCCTGAGCTCCATCCGGGCCGCTGATATCATGACCCCGCGCAAGGTGATGTTTTCCCTGCCCGAAAACATACGCATAGACGAGGTCTACAAGGTCTATCCCAGCATTCATGTCTCCCGGATTCCCCTGTATGAACCGGACAACAAATCCATTGCCCGATACATTTTAAAAGACGATCTGCTGCTGGCCCTGGCCACCGGGGATGCCACCCGGACAGTATCCGAGCTGGGCCGGGACATGCTGGCCGTACCTGAAACGGTCAACCTGTTTCGGCTGTTTGAGCAGCTTCTGGACCGGCGGGAGCATATTGCCCTGGTGGTGGATGAATACGGCGGCATTGCCGGACTGGTGTCCATGGAAGACATCCTGGAGACCCTTCTGGGCACCGAAATCATTGATGAAACCGACACCATTCCCAACATGCGCAGGTGGGCCAGAAAGCAATGGTATGAAAGAGCCCGGTCCCATGGCCTGATTGCCGCAGAAGATGACCAGAGCATAGAAACGGATAGATCCCTTCCGGAAAGTTCATAAAAATGGTGGAAATCCGGGCTTGTATGGGACAGCAGATGTTCAGCAGCAATTTCAAAGACGCGTTCCGGCGGTATGAAAAACATATTTCCCGGTGCGGAAAACACTTCTAATGGTTATTATTGTCTGCATTTTCGTAATCCTTGCAGCAACCGCGGCTGTATGGCACGGCAGTTTTCTGCTGGAAAAGGCCGCCGGCCGTCTGGCCGCCCATTACCATTTGCCGGCCGTGGTCCAGGGATCGATTATCATGGCTGTGGGCTCCAGTTTTCCCGAGCTTTCCAGCACAGTGATCGCCACTTTGGTCCACGGCAAGTTCGAACTTGGCGTGGCTGCGGTGGTGGGATCGGCGGTGTTTAACATCCTTGTCATTCCCGGAGTTTCCGGGCTTGTGGGCAAGGGACTGGAAGCAGACCGGGAAATGATTTACAAGGAAGGGTTGTTTTACATGATCAGCGTGGCCGTGCTCATGCTAAGCTTTGCCCTGGCCCTGATCTATTATCCGGTGGTCGGCAGCCAGTGGGAAGGCAGCATCACCCGCCCCCTTGCCCTTCTGCCCGTGGGATTTTACGGGCTCTACATTTTCCTGCAGCATCAGGACACGGTGGAATATCGGATACAGCAGCGGGAAAACGGCCTTCATGCCCAAAAGATCCAGGGCGGGGCGGGCAGACTTTGGCTGCGCCTGTTGCTGGGCCTGGCTTTTATCGGAGTCGGCGTGGAAGGACTGGTGCGATCGGTGATCATCCTGGGAGATGTTTTCAACACCCCGCACTTTTTCTGGGGGCTGAGCGTCATTGCCGCTGCCACAAGTCTTCCGGATGCCTTTGTCAGTATCCAGGCCGCCCGCCGGAAAGACGGTGTCGTGAGCATGGCCAATGTGTTGGGCAGCAACACCTTTGACCTGTTAATCGCCATTCCCGTCGGCGTGCTCATTGCCGGCAACTGCATCATTGACTTTTCAGTGGCCGCCCCGGCCATGGGGCTTCTGGCCGTGGCCACCATTGCCCTGTTTGTCATGCTGCGCACCCATCTGCGCCTTACCCGGTTTGAATGCATCCTTCTGCTGGCTCTGTATACCGGATTTATCGGCTGGATGGGCGTTGACGCGTTTTTTTACGCATAACCAACACCGTGGATCTGTTTGACATCCCGGGGAATTTATTCTATTTTAATTGAATTGAGAACAAAATGATTTCACAAAAAGCCTGTGCCTTGTTTTGAAGACCATACATTGATGGCACCGTAAAAACTCTGATTTCAGATGGTGCCGTAAAAAGTTCAAGATCAAGGCTTGCGTAATTTCGAAGAATGCAGCGTACTTATCCGTACGTGAAATTCTGAGAAATTGCGCGTAACGCAGATATTGAACTTTTTACGGCGCCATCATACATTACCGGGAGAAACAGCCAATGGCCAAGATTACCATCGAGGATTTACAACGGATCAAGGAAAAGACCCTGCATGAAACCGCCCTGCGCCATCAGCAGCCCAATGTCCGGGTCACGGTTCACATGGGAGACTGCGGAATTGCCGCCGGCGCCAGGCAGGTGATGAGCGCCGTAATCGAAGAACTGGGCAAAAGCGGGCGCCATGATATTCATGTGCTGGCCTCTGACTGCCTGGGCGTGTGCGAGACCGAACCCAACGTTACAGTTGCGGTGGCCGGACAAAGCCCGGTGGTATACCAGAAAATGAATGCCGAAAAGGTCCGGCAGGTATTTGAGCGCCATGTTTTAAACAACGAGGTGTTAACCGACCATACGGTGGAAGTGCCGGAACCGGACAACAGCACGCAGACCAGCAAGGAGGCATAATAAATGGCAGACCAGATTCAAAACGTTTTGCGGCAGACCGAGGCGTTTTCCGCCATAGAGGATGCAGAGCTGGAAAAAATTGCCGGTTTCAGCAACATTGCCAGATTTGAAAAGGGCGCACGCCTGTTTAAAGAAGGCGAAGCCGCCGTCCACTTATGGGCCATTGCCGGCGGGCAGGTGGATCTTCGCTTTGAAATGCCGGCCCGGGAAACAACAGAGATCCAGACCATTTCCACGCTTTCGTCTCCCGGCATCATCGGGTGGTCCAGCCTGCTGCCGCCTTATAAATACAAACTGTCTGCCTACTGCTCCTCTGAATCCTGCGAAGTGATAAAAATCAGCGGCGAGCAACTGCTGGCCTTTTTAAAGGACAATCCTGAAACCGGATACCAGGTTCTAAGGGCCATGATCCAGGTTGTGGGCACCCGTTTTGAACACCTGCAGGCAACAGCTGATGCCGCACCCATGAGCAATTCATAGGACTTGCGCAGAGGCGGCCTTGTTTGACGCAAAAACCCAGACCAAGGGAGATAAATAATGACCAGTCTTGATTTCATGGACCAGGTGGAAATGTTTACAGGCTTAACAGACCAGCAGCTGGAAGCCATACAAAATACAGCCGAAGTGGTGGAATACAGAAAATCCGATCCCATCTTCAAGCACGGAGAAAGGGCCGAAAACCTCTGGATCGTTCTGGACGGCGAAATTCAGCTGATCTGCGAGTCAGAACAGTCCAGACAAAAGGATGTATGTGAGCCTTTAACCTTTATTTCCTCGGCCCAGACCTATGGATGGCACTGCTTTGTCCCGCCCTTTGAGTACCGCCTGTCCGGATACTGTGCATCCCGGCACTGCCGGCTCATCCGGCTGAAAAAAGAAGATCTAGAACAGCTGTTTAAAAAATACCCGGAAATCGGCTATTCCGTGATGAACTACACCCTCCGGGCCATCGGCACCCAGTTCCAGGAACTTCAGGATGAACTGGCCCGGCGGCAGGGCCAGGAAATCATGAGCAACTGGTAAATCAAAAACTTTATGCCGCCCGGGACAGCCTGACCGCACAGACCTTGTATTCCGGGATTTTGGAGACCGGATCCAGGGCGGAATTGGTCAGCCGGTTGGCTGCCGCCTCTGCATAATGAAACGGGATAAACACCGTTCCGTCCACCGCCTTTGGCGATACGGTCATTTTTGCCACGATCTCACCGCGCCTGGAGGCAATGCGGATCTTGTCCCCGTCTTGCAGACCGTATTTATCGGCATCCGCAGGCGAGATTTCCACAAAGCTCTCCGGCGCCCGCTCGTTTAATCCCTCGGTTTTCCGGGTCATGCTGCCGGTATGATACTGGTACAGGACCCGGCCGGTGGTCAGATACAGGGGATATTCCTTGTCCACCTGCTCAGCCGGCGGGATATAGTCAATGGCATGCAATACCCCCTTGCCGACGGGAAAGGACTGGGTGTGCAAAATCGGCGTTCCCGGGTGATCCGGACTGGGACACGGCCAGTGAATTCCTTCATGTTCGATGCGCGCATAACTGAGACCGGCATAGGAAGGCGTCACCGAAGCCATTTCATCAAAAATTTCCCCGGCATTTTCATAATCCATGGCATAGCCCATGCGCTTGGATATGGCCGCGATTATCCACCAATCCTCCCGGGCCGCCCCAGGGGGATTGACCGCCTTGCGCACCCGCTGAACGCGGCGTTCGGTGTTGGAAAACGTGCCGTCTTTTTCCGCAAAACAGGTGGCCGGCAGCACCACGTGGGCTTTCTGCGCGGTTTCGGTCATGAAGATGTCCTGGACTACCATTAAATCCAGATGATCCAGACTTTCCTCGGCGTGATTGAGATCCGGATCCGATACCAGCGGGTTTTCGCCGATGATATAAAGGGTCTTTAACTCTCCGGAATGGGCTTTGGGAATCATTTCCGTCACCGGCAGGCCGGCCTTGTCTGACATGCCGGAGACCCCCCATGCTTTTTCCATTTTGGAGACATTGTCGGCCACAGTCACGGGCTGGTAGGCGGAAAACACGTTTGGCAGCCCGCCCATGTCACAGGCGCCCTGGACATTGTTCTGGCCCCGCAGGGGATTGACCCCGGTGCCGGGCCGGCCCAGATTCCCGGTGATCATGGCCAGGTTGGCCAAAGATTTTACATTGTCGGTGCCCGAAATGTGCTGGGTAATGCCCATGCAGTAGACGATGGCCGCGTTCTTTGCGCCGGCATACAGGCGGGCGGCCTCAATGATCTGCCGGGCGGGAATGCCCGTTATCTCAGAGACGTATTCAGGGGTGAATTTGGCAACCGCCTCTTTGAGGGCCTCAAAGCCCTGGGTGCGGTTTTCCACAAACTCCTTGTCATAAAGGTCTTCCTTTATAATCACGTGGATCAGGCCGTTGATCCAGGCCACGTCCGTGCCCAGGTTGGGCCGGAGCCACTTGTCGGCAAACTCGGCAATTTTGATCCTGCGGGGATCCACAAGGATCAGCTTTGTATCCTTAAAGGATACGGCCCGCTTGACAAAGGCGGATATCACCGGGTGGTTTTCCGTGGTATTGGAACCTGTGATTAAAATGACATCGGCTTGTTCGACGTCTGCGATGGTGTTTGTCATTGCTCCGCTTCCGAATGCTGCGGCCAGACCGGCCACTGTGGAGCTATGTCAGAGACGGGCGCAATGGTCGATGTTATTGGTTTTCAGCACCGCCCGGGTGAATTTCTGAGCAATGTAGTTGTCCTCGTTTGTGATCCGCGCCGAAGTCAGCACCCCGATACTGTCGGGCCCGTGGGTGTCCCGGGTTTCGGTGAACCGCCGGGCCACAAGGTCCAGGGCCTCGTCCCATGTGGCTTCACGGAACTCACCGTTTTCCTTGATCAGGGGGCTGGTGATGCGCTCCGGGGAATCAATGAACTTGTATCCAAACCGGCCCTTGACGCAAAGGCTGCCGTAATTGGGCGCCACATCGGCTGCACCGGTGACCTTGAGCACGGTATTGTCCTTGACATGCAAATCCATCTGACAGCCCACACCGCAGTAGCTGCAGGTGGTGCGCACCTTTTCCGCCTCCCAGGGCCGCCACCGGTACCTGGCCTCCTTTTCCACCAGTGCGCCGACCGGGCATACCTGGACGCATTCCCCGCAAAAAACGCAGTCCGACTCCTTCAGGGGCCGGTCGCCGGCAGCCACGATTTTGCCGTCTTTGCCGCGATATCCAAAGCTGATGGCACGGTTGACCTGGACTTCGTTGCAGGCCTGCACGCAGCGGCCGCACAGGATGCAGCGGGAAAAGTCGCGCACGATAAACGGGTTGACCGTTTCCATGGGATACGGGGTTTGCGTGGCGGAAAAAGCATCCCCGGAAACCTGGTACCTGTAGGCCAGATCCTGAAGCTGACAGTCGCCCCAGACAGGGCAAAGCCGGTTGCTGTGATCATAGTCCTGCACCTGGAGCTGAAAATCGGCGAAACTGCCGGATGCGTCCACCTTGCGCACGGCGCAGTTGTGGTTGCCCGAAGCCAGCAGCAGTTCGATGGTTTTCTTGCGCGATTTCACCACATCGGGCGACTCGGAGTGGATCACCATGCCGGTCTGTGCCGGGGTGCTGCATGCCGGCAGCAGGTTGCGGGCGTTTTCCACTTCCACCACGCAGATCCGGCACGCCCCGGTGGGCGTGGCTCCCTTGAGATGGCAGAGTGTGGGGATATCAATGCTGTTTTTCCGGGCCACATCCAAAATCGTTTCCCCGGGTTCAAAGGAAAACCGGTTTCCATTAATGGTCACTTGATTTTCTGTCATGGCTCAATCTCTGCAACTTTTTGGATTTTCATATTTTTGCGCCCAATGGCGCACAAACGAAGCTTAAAAGTCTTAAAATATATTAGATAGCCGATTTTGCAACACCTTTCAACCCAAATTGAACGATTTTCAAGTTTGCCGCACACACAAGGAAGATGCAGGCTCTCTATGGTCAACTATGCGAGGATGCATCTGACACAGTAGATGCGGTAAAATTGAAGATCCCGGAGCTACAGCCACATTTCCCGTTCCGGATCCCGCAGGGACATGGGCGGCCCCAGGACTTCATACCAGATCACGGCCCGGCGCAGCTCATGCCTTGAAAACTGATGCGACCGAAGGTGTTTTAAGTCCTTTTTTCCCATTTGCTCGAGTGCCGGCGCCGGCGGCCTTCTTGTTGTTTCCCCGATGCGCGCCTCCGGGGTCCATCCCTGCCGGCTGCGCGACTCAATCAGGGTTTGTCCCCGTTCCGGCCGGAAACTTTGCCGGGGGGCGGCGGGCTGTTGTTCACCCCGGGCCCCGGATAATTTCTTTGAATCCGGTTTGTCCGCCCCGGGCCCGGTACGGACCAGATCCTCCCACCCGGTGCCGCGGCCCGGCTGCCGGGCCGGCTCCGGGGTCTCTTTTCCCTGCTGTTCAACAACCTCCTGCCGGAGTTCAGCCAGCAAATCCCGGATATTGCGCTTCCACCCGGCCGGGGCCTTGTCCTTCGTCGCAGATTTCGGATCTGCTTCACCAGGGGTTTGTTCCGGCGGGGCAGAAGCTCCTTTATCAAACTTTTTTTTGGCCTTGACAATATTGGTGATGATAATGAAAGCCACCACCAGAAAAAATATCAGGGGTTCCATGGGGTTTGGCCTTTTTTATTCCTCGGTTTCCGTTTCCTGACCGGTGCAGTCGTCTTCTTTTCCGCCGATGCTGTCGCGCATCTGGGTGTCGGCCTGGATGTTTTTAAACCGGTAATAGTCCATGATTCCGATGTTGCCGGCGCGCAGGGCCTCTGCCATGGCAATGGGCACCTGGGCCTCGTTTTCCACCACCTTGGCGCGCATCTCCTGGACCTTGGCCTTCATTTCCTGCTCTGCGGCATAAGCCATGGCCCGGCGCTCTTCAGCCTTGGCCTGGGCAATCTTTTTGTCTGCCTCGGCCCGGTCGGTTTCCAGCTCTGCACCGATGTTTTTGCCCACATCCACGTCCGCGATATCAATGGAGAGAATCTCATAGGCAGTGCCCGCGTCCAGGCCCTTTTCCAGAACACGCTTGGAAATGGAGTCCGGATTTTCCAGAACGTTTTTATGACTGTCCGAGGATCCGATAGTGGTGACAATGCCTTCGCCCACCCGGGCCAGGATGGTTTCCTCGCCGGCGCCGCCCACCAGCCGGTCAATGTTGGCCCGCACCGTTACCCTGGAGATGGCTTTCAACTGGATGCCGTCCTTGGCCATGGCCGCCACCATGGGCGTTTCAATCACCTTGGGATTAACACTCATCTGAACGGCTTCCAGCACGTTTCGACCCGCGAGATCAATGGCGGCCGCCCGGTTGAATTTCAGGTCAATGTTGGCCTTGTCAGCGGCGATCAGGGCCTGGATGACGCGCATGACATCACCGCCGGCCAGAAAATGCGATTCCAGATCATTGGTGGAGACTTCCAGCCCGGCCTTGACCGCCATGATTTTGCCATTGACGATAAGCTTTGGCGAAATCTTGCGCAGCCGCATGAAAATGATGTTGAAAAGCCCGATGCTCGCACCCGAAACCAGGGCCTGGACCCACAGGGAAATGGCCGATCCGATAAAGTAGAGCAGAACAATTAAGGCAATGACAAGAATAACGAGAATGATAAATTCGACCGGCATAAATCCTCCTTCAAAAGGTTGCTGTTGTTCAGGGCCGGCCGGCACAAAACCACGGACCCTGAACTATTGATCTTTTCGTACCACGATGCGGCTGCCTTCCACGGCAATGACCGTCACAACCGATCCCTTTTCAATATAGTCGCCCCGCGTGACCACATCCACGCGTTTTCCGTCAATGACAGCCGTTCCCGCAGGACGCAGATCGGTTGCCGCCTTGCCCTGCCGGCCCACGTAATCCTCGCCTTTTTCCTGATCATAAGAAGAAAATCCGCTTTTGCTCGAAAGACTGGTCTTCAAAGCCATGGGGGAGCGGGCCAGCAGCTTTAGCCCGGCAATGAGCACCACGGGAATCAAAACAATATCGGCCAGCACAAATACCATGCCCGCAAACACGGACACAGCGGTAAACACAAGATAGAGGGAATAGCCGAAGCAGCCCAGGGCCACTATGGTCAGCAGGCCGCCGGAAGGCAGCATGACTTCGGCAAGAAGCACGGCAATGCCGGCCGCCTGAAAGATCACCGGAACAATGTAGGGCTGGATCATGCCGGGTCCTTTCTGTCCACGATAATCCGGTTGCCCCGGATATCAATGACTTTTACCGGAGTTCCCTTTTCCAGAAACTGATTTTCCGTGATCACGTCCACCCTTTCATCATTGATTTCCGCCTTGCCCGAAGGCCGCAGATAAGTCAGGGCCACGCCGGTGTCACCCGGATGCACCACCTGAGTGTCTTTGGCATCTGCATGGACATCTTTCAGCGATGCGGCCAGGTAAGGCCCTTCCCGGCTGGAGGGAATTTTTGGCATGACATAGCGAATAAACATCAGCCCGGCGACCATGGCCACAAGATAAGCGCCCAGCACCCGCACCCCGTTTTCAACGAGAAGCTCCTTCTGCCAGGGAAGGGAAGGGTCAGGCACCACAAAATCCTGCATGGCCAGCACCATGCCGATGACAATAAAAACAATACCGGCAAATCCGGCCATGCCGAATCCGGGCAGCACAAACATCTCAACGCCCATCAGAATCAGGCCGGCCAGCAAAAGGAAAAATTCCGTGTAATGGGCCAGTCCCACCAGGTACTGGCTCAAAAACACCAGCGCCAGACAGAAAACCCCCACAGCCCCGGGCACGCCAAAGCCCGGAGACTTGATTTCAATATAAAGCCCGGCCAGCCCGATCATCATCAGAATCGGGGCAATACCGTCGATAAGGCGCACCAGGGCCTCGGACCATGTCTGCTCGATGCGGGTGAGCTCGTATACGGGCATATCCAGATTGTTGAGCAGGGCATCGATGGAGTCCACAGTCATCATGGACAGGCCATAGGAAAGGGCCTCGGCATCGTGGAGGGTCAGCAGCTCACCGGCTTCCACTATGGTTTTTTTCGATGTCACGGCCTTTTTTTCGCTTTGGCTCAGATCCTCAAACTGCTGCGCATCCATGTAAACAGTGGTGTCGTCGGTCATTGTGACTTTTAGGACGTGCTTTTCCTTGGTGACCATGGCCTCGACCAGGGCCGCTGGATAGCCGTTTCTCTCTGCCAAAGCCCGAAACTTGGCCCGGATGGGCGATTGAAATTTCTCGCCCAGTTCCCTGGGCCCTTCGCTGGACTGCATGATCGGGGCCACATCCCCGATGGTGCTGCCCGGGGCCATGGCAAGATCCCCGCAGGCAAGGGCAATCAACGCGCCGGCGGATATGGCCTTGGGCGAGACATAGGCAATGGTCTGATCTCCGGGGATTTTGAGAAGCGTGTCAACAATTTCCAGGGCGGAATCCACCCGGCCGCCAAAGGTGTTGATTTCAAAAACAGCTAGGGCTTCCGGATTTTGGGACACTTCCTGGCGAGCCCGTTCCACGAAAGCCGCCATGCCCGGATCCACGGTGCCGGAAATCGGAATCACAAAAACCTGCCGGCCGGCTTCATTCCGGGCGTCGGGCCGGGCCGCAAGCCATCCAGAGCCGATTAGCACAAGACACAAAAAAACAACAATTCGCGGCCGAAAAACCGGGTTGCGGTGCATGAGCGTTTCCGAATTCGCCAAAAGGTAACAAAACGGCACCATCTGAAATCAGCCTTCCAAGCAAGTCCAAGGACGGGGTCGGTTTTTGAAGCGACATTGAGCGTTTACGGAAACCTCCGTAAACGGTCAGGAGCAAAAAAACTGACCCCGGCCGCAGGGCTTTCTTCCTGCAAAAACAGCGGACGCGGTAAAAAGCTTTTT
>JAIPES010000103.1 GCA_021737045.1 Desulfobacteraceae bacterium
CCCTTCGGCGGAAGATTCTGCAGCGGATTCCGAATTAGCGGGACTTATGGGAGCGGTTGCCATTGAAGATCCGGAAATTACGGCAGACTTTATATCCGAGGCAAACGAGCATTTTGAAATTTCGGACGAAAACCTGCTGACCCTGGAAAACGACCCGGAAAACGAGGAGGCGGTGGCCTGCATTTTCCGGGCTTTTCACACCATCAAGGGCACGACGTCCTTTCTGGGGCTTCCCCCCATTTCCGTGCTGGCACACAAGGCCGAGAACCTGCTCGACGAGGTGCGCAAAAAGCGGCTGGCCTTTGACGGCGAGGTGGTGGATGCCACGTTTAACGCACTGGACCTGCTGAAAAAAATGAGCAAGGATCTTGAGTCGGCCCTTGCCGCCGGGGAGAAGTTTGTACCCGCCCCGGAGCTGCCGGAGGTGTTTTCCCAGCTTCAGCGGGCCCTTTGCGAAGCGCCCGCCCCGGCCGTCAAGGCGCAGGTTTCCGCAAAGCCGGAAGATGCCGGCAAAAGCGGCCAAAACGATTCCGCATCCGCCGGGCCGGATCCGGAATCTGAAGCCGCATCCAAGCCCGGGTACGGGCAGGGCCCCGGGGATGCCGCCGAGCCGGAATCCGGCGGCGCTGGGGAAACCGGCAATGCAGCGGCTGCCTATGCCGGCAAAACCGTCAAGCAGAGCATGAAGATTGATGCAGACCGCATTGACCTGCTGCTGGAAACCATCGGCGAGCTGGTGATCGTGGAATCCATTGTCAGCCAGGAAGCCGGCGCAAGTCAGGAACAGGCCCGGGACCTGGAAAGAAACCTGGGCCAGCTCAAGAAGATCACCCGCAGTCTTCAGGATATCGGCATGTCCATGCGCCTGATTCCCATTGACAATACGTTTCGGAAGATGGGGCGCCTGGTCCGGGATCTTTCCAAGAAATCGGGCAAAAAAATCGAGCTGGTCATGGAGGGCCGGGAAACCGAGCTGGACAAGGGCATGGTGGAAAAGCTCGGAGACCCGCTGGTGCACATGATCCGAAACGCCGTGGACCACGGAATCGAACATACGGCAGAAGAACGCACGGCCGCAGGCAAAAGCCCCACCGGGACCATCGTGCTCAAGGCCTATCATCAGGGCGGAAACATTCACATCGACATCGCCGATGACGGCCGGGGGCTGGACCGCGACGCCATTGCCGCCAAGGCCATTGAGCGCGGCATTGTCACGGGCACCGAAGCCATGACCGACGAGGAGATTTATGCCCTGATATTTGAGGCCGGGTTTTCCACGGCCAAACAGATCACGGACGTTTCCGGACGGGGCGTGGGCATGGACGTGGTCAAGAGCAATATCGAGAGCATGCGCGGCAACGTGCGCATTTCCTCGGAAAAGGGAAAGGGCAGCACCTTTACCCTGGTGCTGCCGCTGACCATGGCCATTATTGACGGAATGATCGTCAGGATCGGATCGGAACGCTACATTCTTCCGCTTTTGTCCATTATTGAATCCTTCCAGCCCACAAGAGAGATGATTACCACGGTTTCGGGAAAAGGAGAAACCGTTCCGTTTCGAAACCGCCTGCTGCCGCTGTTCAGGTTGGCAAAACTTTTCGGGGTTTCAGACGCGGAAATGGATCCCACCCGCGCGCTGGTGGTGGTAATCGAAGAGGCCGGCCGGCAGGTGGCCCTTCTGGTGGACGAGCTACTGGGCCAGAACCAGACCGTGATCAAGAACCTGGGGCAGGGATTAAAGGACGTGGACGGCATTGCCGGGGCCAGCATCATGCCCGACGGCACGCCGGGCCTCATTATTGACGTCAACGGCCTGGTCCGGCTGGCCACGGCCTGATGAAAAGCAAGCAGTCCACTGAAGTTACGGGGCGGTTTTCAACTCTGCCCTTACGGACGGGGCAATAACAAAAAACAAAGTTCAATCGCAGGAGGAAAAAAATGACGCAAGCCACAGTAAAAGACGCGGCCCAGGACGAAAGCTTGGCCCAACTGGCGGGAAAATATCTGACGTTTCTGCTGGGAGAGGAATCCTACGGACTCGAGATTTTAAAGGTCCAGGAAATTATCGGCATGCAGTCCATTACCCGGATTCCCCGCACGCCCGATTATGTCAAGGGGGTGATAAACCTCCGGGGCAAGGTCATTCCGGTAATCGACCTGAGGCTGCGCTTCGGCATGGAGTCCGCGGAAGTATCGCGCAAGACCTGCATTATCGTTGTACAGGTGACCAAGGCCGATGTCAGCGTAACCATGGGGATCGTGGTCGACGAGGTCTCCGAGGTCCTGGAAATTGCGGCAGAAGAAATCGAGCCCGCACCCGGATTCGGCACCCAGGTGGAAACCGCTTTTATCCTGGGCATGGCCAAGACCGAAAGCGCGGTCAAGATCCTTCTCGATATCGATAAGATCATGTCGGAAGGCGAAATGGAGGCGCTGGCAAAAAGCGCCGGATAGACCGAAAGCACTGTCACAAGGAGACAGATTATGAATTTGAGTCTCAAAAACAAGATTCTGATTCCCATCCTGCTGCTGATCATCATTGGCATGGGCGTTTCCACGACCGTGTCTTACTTTCAGTCGCGGGGCGCGCTGGAAAAGGAACTGCACCAGCAGGTGAATCAGATCAGCGAATCCACGGTGGATTTTCTCACGGCATGGATTCATGACCGCAAGGTCGATATCCGCAACTGGAGCGGACAGAATGTATATAAAAAGGCCCTGCAGTTAAACGGCAGGGGCATGATGGGAAAGGCGGCCCGTAAATCGGCGGCAGATGAGATGCGCAATCTCAAGGAAAGCTACGAGTACTACGGCTATATTTTTCTGGCCGATGCCGATGGAAATGTCATTGCCGGCTCCACGGCAAAGAATGAAAATTCCGGCAGTGATTCGGGCGAAATCAGCCGGGATCGCATGGAAAAAACCAATATCAGCGACCGGGCGTATTTCCGCAAATCCATAAGCGGCAATGCAGCGGTATCAAAGGTAATTCAAAGCCGGGCCACCGGCGATCCGGTGTTTGTGGTTTCCGCACCGGTAAACCGAAACGGGAAGGTTCAGGGCGTTTTGCTGGCAACTGTTCGGCTGGTTGCCTTCAGCGACCGGTTCATCGACCCCATCGAGATCGGGGAAGAAGGATACGTTTATGCCTATAATCCCGAAGGCACGGTGCTGGCCCATCCGGACAAGGATAATATCCTTGAGCTCAAAATCACGGACTTTCCGTTCGGCAAGCAGATGATGGACCGGGGAGAAGGGCTGCTGACCTATACATTTGACGGCCTTAAAAAAGTGGTCAGCTTTCGAAAGGAACCGGCCACCGGCTGGGGAATTGCCGCTGGTGCCAGCCATGATGAATTAATGGCCCCGGTCCGGCATCTGGGATATGTCAACCTCGGCCTGGCCGGCGGGGTAATTGCCGTGGCCCTGGCTGTGGTATTTTTCGTTACAGGATCCATCTCCAGGGCGTTGCAGACCATAGTCGGCAGGCTGACGCAGAATTCCGAGCAGGTGGCCTCTGCCTCCTCCCAGGTATCGTCTTCGAGCCAGTCGCTTGCCGAGGGCGCCAGCGAGCAGGCCTCGAGCCTGGAGCAGACCTCGGCCTCCCTGGAAGAGATTTCCTCCCAGACAAAGATGAACAAGGAAAACAGCCATTCCATGGACAATATCATGAAAAACGAGGCAAGGCCCGGTTTTGTCCTTATGGAAGAAAAAATGTCGGTCATGGATCAAAACCTCAAGGAAAATATAAAACTCAGCGAGGAGAGCGCCAAGATCATCAAGACCATTGATGATATCGCCTTCCAGACCAATCTGCTGGCCCTGAATGCCGCAGTGGAGGCCGCGCGCGCCGGCGAGGCGGGCAAGGGTTTTGCGGTGGTGGCCGAAGAGGTGCGCAACCTGGCGGGCAGAAGCGCGGAGGCGGCCAAGAACACCCAGGATCTCATTGAAAATTCGAGGAACAAGATCCACGAGACTTCGTCGGTGTATAAGGAGATCTACGGGGCCCTGGAAAATAATCGCCAGGTGATTGACAAGCTCATGGCCATGACCGACGAGGTGGCCTCTGCTTCCGGGGAACAGTCTGATGGGCTTCAACAGCTTAATACCGGCGTTTCGGAGATGGACAAGGTGGTGCAGCAGAATGCATCCAATTCCGAGCAGACCGCCGCGGCAGCTGAAGAGCTCACCGCCCAGGCCGGTGAACTCGAAAAAGTCGTGATCCGCCTGCAAAACTTAATTTACGGGAATGCAGAAAACACAGAGGCAAGGACGTAGGCCCCGGGCAGGTCCGGAGAAACTAAATGATGCATTCGCAAAAAATATGAAAAGGAATGTTGCCATGAATTTGAGTCTGAAAAACAAGATCCTGTTGCCCGTGCTGGCCCTGATTGTCATGGGCATGGGCATATCCACCGCTGTTTCCTTTTTTCAGTCCAGCAGCACGGTGGAAAACCAACTGAATCAGGAACTGGAACGGATTACGGATTCGACCGTCCAGTCCCTGTCGTCCTTTGTCGGTGATCGCAAGCTGGATATCAGCAACTGGAGCGGTGAGAAGCTTTACGAAAAAGCCATGACCAAGGGGTTGATGGGGAATGCGGCCAGGAAATCGGCAAATCAGCGTATGGCGCATCTCAAGGAATCCTATGCGTATTACGCCAACATTTTTTTGGCAGAAGAAAACGGCGACATCATTGCCGCCTCTGATCCGGAGTCTGTGGGACAGATCAGCGTGAAAGACCGGGGATACTTCCAGGAATCCATGCAGGGCGAAAATGCGCTGTCCGATGTGATCAAGAGCCGGGCTACCGGGAAACCCACATTTGTGGTTTCGGCTCCGGTGGAAGTTTCCGGCGAGATAAAAGGGGTGATTCTGGCAACGGTTATGGTCGAGGCATTCAGCGCCCGGTTTATCGACACCATCGAAATCGGCGAGCAGGGTTATGCATTCGTTTACGACGCTGACGGCACGGTGCTGGCGCATCCGGACAAGAGCCAGATTCTGGAGGCCAATATGGCGGACTTCGGGTTTGGCAAGCAGATGATGCGCCAGGGCGAGGGCATGCTGGAATACACTTACAGTGGAGTGAAAAAGCTTGCCAACTTTGCATCGGAGCCGGTTTCCGGATGGACCGTGGCGGTTTCGGCCAGCGAGGACGAGCTGATGACACCCGTGCGGAACCTGGGCTATATCAACCTCGGTCTGGCCGGCGGTGTGATTGTCGTGGCTCTGGTGGCGATGTATTTCCTGGCCGTGTCTATCGCCAGACCCCTGCAGGCAATGGTCGGCGGGCTGACGCAGAATTCCGAGCAGGTGGCCTCTGCTTCCGCTCAGGTATCTTCCTCCAGTCAGTCACTTGCCGAGGGATCAAGCGAGCAGGCGTCAAGCATTGAAGAGACTTCGGCCTCCCTTGAAGAGATCTCCTCCCAGACAAAGATGAACATGGAAAACAGCCAATCCATGGACAATATGATGAAAAACGAAGCCAGTCCGAGTTTTGCGCTTATGCAGGAAAAGATGTCGGTCATGGATCAAAATCTCAAGGAAAACGTGAAGCTCAGTGAGGAAAGCGCCAAGATCATCAAGACGATTGACGACATCGCATTTCAGACCAACCTGCTGGCCTTGAATGCCGCCGTGGAAGCAGCACGCGCGGGCGAAGCGGGCAAGGGTTTTGCAGTGGTGGCAGAGGAAGTGCGCAACCTGGCCGGCAGAAGTGCTGAGGCTGCCAAAAACACCCAGGAGCTCATTGAAAATTCCCAGAACAAGATCCACGAGACCTCCTCGGTGTATAAGGAGATTGCCGAGGCCCTGGAAAACACCAGCCAGATCAATCAAAAGATGATGTCCATGGCATCAGAGGTGGCCTCGGCTTCCAAGGAGCAGTCCCAGGGCATCGACCAGGTCAATAACGGGGTTTCGGAAATGGACAAGGTGGTCCAGCAAAACGCCTCCAATTCCGAGGAGACAGCTTCGGCGGCCGAAGAACTCACGGCCCAGGCCGGGGAACTGGAGGACGTGGTGAAACGCCTGAATCAATTGGTTCACGGCAGCACGCAAAACAAAGCCGCTGCGGAAAGAGCCGAAACAAAATCGGAGATAAATGGCAAAAATCAGCAGGAGTCCAGGCAGCAGCAATCAGGCAGGCGCAGGATCGGTTCCGGGAATAATAAATCCACAGGTAATCAGGGGGGTAATGGCCAAAAGCAGTCAAAGGCGCCTGCAAAATCGAATAAGCCTGCCGAAGAAGTGATCCCGCTGGATGACAACGACTTTAAGGACTTTTAGATGAACGGGCATGCATCCCTGGACGGGAAAACCTTTCAGCAGTTTGCCGATCTGATTTATCAAGAGGCCGGCATACACCTGGCCGAGCACAAGCAGTCCCTGGTCTCGGCCCGGCTGGGCAAGCGGATGCGAAAGCTGCGCATCAACGACTACGGCGAGTATTACCGGTACGTGCAAAACGATGCCACCCGGGCCGAGCTCAGTCAACTGCTGGATGCGATTTCCACGAATGTCACCTTTTTTTACCGGGAGGCGGATCATTTTGAAGTCCTGAGCTCGGTGGCCAAACAATGGGCTCAGGCCGGTCAGAGCCGGTTTCGGCTATGGTGTGCGGCTGCCTCCACGGGCGAGGAGCCCTATACCATTGCTCTGACACTGGCTGAGACGCTTTCAGATTTGCGGGATGTCAAAATTCTGGCAACCGATATTTCCACCTCGGTGCTGGAAAGCGCCCGAAAAGGCGAATATGAGGTCAAAAAACTGGAAAAGATCTCCAGAAACCGTATCAGCCAGTATTTCACCCCGGCAGGGGGTCGCGGCAGCGACAGGGTGTATCGGGTCAAGGATCATATCAAGAACATGATCACGTTTTCATGGCTGAACCTGTCTGCGCCCCCGTTTCCCATGCGCGGGCCCCTGGATGTGATCTTCTGCCGGAACGTGATGATTTATTTTGACAATGCGGTCAGGCAGCGGCTGCTTGACGAAATGCACCGCCTGCTCAAGCCGGGCGGCTACTTGATGGTCGGCCACGCTGAAAGCCTTTCCGGCCTGACCGGCGGGTTTCGCAATGTACGCCCTTCGGTGTATGTGAAGCAATAACAGGGAAAGCCATGGCACAGCTCATTGTTGATATTGCGGATATGAAGTTTTCAAATAACCCGGCGGATACGCTGATTACCTATTCGCTGGGCTCCTGTCTCGGCGTGGCTGTGTATGACCCGGTGCTTCGCCTCGGGGGCATGGTGCACTGCATGCTGCCGCTGTCCAAGGTGGATCCGGAAAAAGCCAAAATCCGGCCCTACATGTTTGTGGATACCGGCATGCAGCAGATGCTCGGAAAGCTGTATGAATCCGGCATGCGCAAGGCCCGTGCGGTTGTCAACGTGGCCGGCGGCTCGCAGGTGCTCGACAACCAGGGGGTGTTTAAGATCGGGGAGCGGAATTTCACCGTGCTTAGAAAGATCCTCTGGAAAAACGGTTTGTTGATGAATGCCCAGGAGGTCGGCGGCAACAAGTCCCGGACCGTGAGCCTGGAGGTTGCAAGCGGCCGGTTTTCCATCAAATCAGGGGGAAAGACGATTTATTATGACGTATCGTGAGCAGATCGCGCAGCATATTGACCGCTTTCCGAAGATGCCGCCGCTGTGCCGGAGTCTTTTGGGATATCTTGAGGATCCGGACGTGGATTTTAAAACCATCCGGGATTTGGTTCAGTATGATCCCGGGCTGACCGCCAACGTGCTGAAACTGGCCAATTCGGTGTATTTCGGGCCCGCCCAGGAAATCAGTTCCCTGCAGGCGGCCCTGGTGCGGCTGGGGACCCGTCGGATTTTCGAGTTGGTGTTATCGCTTACCGTATCGGGCCGACTGGTGACCGAACTGCCCGGCTACGGCCTGGCGGGCCGGGATCTGCTGCGCCATTCCATCTGGACGGCCGTGGCCGCCCAGGAGCTTGCACGAATTTTGCAAATGAAAAACGTGGATACGGTTTTCACGGTCGGACTTTTGCACGACCTGGGCCTGCTGCTTCTGGATCCGTTTATCGCCGAAGAGCGGGAGCGATTCACGCATATTTTTGAAGACCGGCGCCTGCCATTTGACCAGGCGGAAAAAGAGGTGCTCGGCATGGATCACGCCGAGGCGGGCGCCAAAATCCTGGAACTCTGGCAGCTCGGCCCGGAAATCGTCGCCGGGGTGCGGTGGCATCATGAACCCGATGGGGCGGCCGAATTTCAGGACTTGATTTACCTGATTCACCTGGCAGACATGCTTTCTTTGTCCGAGGGCATCGGTACCGGGATTTACGGCCTGCAGTTCAATGTTTCCGCCGAGCCGGTCCGTGCCCTGGGCCTGAAAAAGGAGCATCTGGAGTATACCGCAAGCAAGACCCTGGACAAAATGCGGGAGCTTGAAAACATATTAACGTGACAAGCCAGAGAGTAAAGATCAAATGAGTTATAACGTGCTGATCGTCGACAATTCAATGATTATCCGGAAAATGGTTGCCAAGACCCTGAGCATTTCCGATCTGGATATCGGACAATACTATTTTGCGGAAAACGGCCGGCAGGGCCTGGAGCAGCTGGATGCCAACTGGATTGATATCGTTTTTGCCGATATTAACATGCCGGAGATGAACGGTATCGAGATGATTGCGCAGATGCAGAAACAGGAAATGCTCTCCAGGATCCCCGTGGTGGTGATTTCCACCGAGCGCAGTCGGCAGCGCATCGAGAGCTTGAAGGCCATGGGAGTGCGGGCGTATCTGCAGAAACCGTTTGTACCCGAAGAGTTCGCACAAGTGGTCAAGGAACTGCTGCACTAAAAACCGAAAAAAAGAGGCAAACCGGAGAGTCAGAAAAATGGAAACGCAAGACAATAATGCACTGCTGCTGGAGGTTTTTTCGGCGGTATTCGAGGAGTTCGCCTTCATGTTCGTGGAGGCCGAGCCGGATCTGGATTCCGGGGATACCCGGTACTGTCCCTGTCTTCAGGCGGAGATCTCCTTTGAAAGCCGGGATAAAAAGGGATTTCTCGAAGCCGTGGCGCCTGCTGAGGTATGCGCGGAACTTGCCGAGAACATCCTGGGCACAGAGCAGGACGAGCTTCCGGAGCAGGCCGAAGAGCAGGCCTTAACCGAGCTTTTAAACGTGTCCTGCGGCTATTTGCTGGCAGAAAGGTTCGGCACCGAGGAGGTTTTTGACCTGTCCATCCCGCAAACCCGTCCGGTGGGCGAACAGGAGTGGAGCGCGCTGGTTGAAGACGATTCCCATGTCTGCCTGCGGGTGGACGAGTCACCGCTTTTGGCACGCTTTGTGCTACAACAATAATATCATGGCGTTAATTCTTATTTTCGGCAGGAGCATATGATAAAAGTATTGATCGTTGATGACTCGGCCATTGTACGACAGGTGCTGTCCAGGGAACTGGCGCGGGCCCATGATCTCCGGGTGGTGGCCACCGCGCCCGATCCGTATGTGG
>JAIPES010000104.1 GCA_021737045.1 Desulfobacteraceae bacterium
CGGGGTCGGTTTTTGAAGCGACATTGAGCGTTTACGGAAACCTCCGTAAACGGTCAGGAGCAAAAAAACTGACCCCGGCCGCAGGGCTTTCTTCCTGCAAAAACAGCGGACGCGGTAAAAAGCTTTTTACGGCACCATCAAAAATGGTTTGACAAGGAAATGGAGAAATTGACGACAACCAAGCAAAAGCTCGATGATCTGCTTTCTGCGGCAAGGGATCTGGGCGCAACCGATGCGGTGGTGCTTGCCCCGGAAAGCATTGTGGTGGAAGACAGTTTGGCGGAAAAATGCACCCGGCCCAAGTGCATCAATTACGGGCTTTCCAAAAGCTGCCCCCCGAATGTGGGCGGACCCGGAGCCATGCGCAAACGGCTGGAGACAGTGGATTTCGCGATTTTTTTCAAAATCGAGGTCCCGTCCGCGATCCTGTATTCCGGCCAGGGCCGGGAACTGTTTCAGCTCCTGCACGAAACCGCGGCCGGCATTGAACAGAGAGCCGTTGCACTCGGGTTTGGAAACGCCCGGGGCTATGCCGGAAATTCCTGTAAAAAGGTGTTTTGCCGCGATTTTCTGGAATGCCGGGTTATTGGTGAAAACGGACAATGCCGGAACCCGGACCGGGCCAGACAGTCCATGTCCGGATTCGGCATCAATGTGACAAAACTCTATGAGGCGGCCGGATGGCCGTTTAAGGGCGTTGTCCATGAAAACGGCTCCGAGGTCATCGGCATGTCCAGCCTCTGCGGCCTGGTGCTGCTGTAAGTGGTTCTACGGAACAATGCACAATGCGCCGTTTTCCATATGCCGGATCAGGTAGTTGGAAACACTGCCCATGAAAAATCGTTTGTTCATACCCCGCTTGCCAATGACCAGGGTGCCGTGGCCCTGATTTTTGAATTCTTCCAGAATCGCGCCGGTTATATCAAACCGTGCCGGGGCAATTTTGAGGTTCAGCCGGTTTTCGTTTATTTTCTTTTCTTTGAGCTTGCCGCGGGCAAGTTCCATGAAATTGTCAATGCACTGGCGGCCGGCTTTTTCAATCACCCTGGCAAAAGCCTTTTCCTCGCCTGAATCCGCCTGCTGCTCAAAATCAAGGCCGCAGGTGTCTCTTAACGAGGCCTGCACGTGAAACAGGGTCAGGCCTGCATCCGGATCTTCCCGAAGCATATCCAGGAGATAATCCAGGGCCTTGGCCGAATCCACGGAGCCGTCCACGGCCAGCAGAATGTTTTTGGACGGGGCTTCACCGCTGATCATCCATACGGGAATGTCCGGGTTGTGCTCGATAACGTTTTTGGTGGTGCTGCCGATAAACGTGTCCGCAAACCGGGAAACGCCCCTGCGCCCCATGACAATGGCATCCGCCGATGCTGCCCGGGCCTCATCAATGATGTCCTTGGCCCTTCCTTCCCGGCATTTGCGGGTGGATACGGTGATTTTGTCTTCAGCCACGCCCATGCGCATCATCCGCTTTTTCAGATCCTCCAGAAGTTCCTTGCCCAGGGCCTCGTTTCTGTTGTTGAATTTTTTGAGCTCCTCAATGGCCGCAGGGTCCTTCTGGGATTCTTCCCGGATGTAGTCCGATATTTTGGGCTGAACATGGAAAAGGATGTAATCGGCATCCTGAAATACCGGGGCCATGGCTGCCATGTACTGCATGGCCTGGACAGTGTAGATGGAGTCGTCAACCGGTATAAAAAATTTCTTTTTCATGATTCTCTCCCAGGGGTGATGGTTGTAAGTCAAAATAATACTGACGGATATATCTTAATCATTATTCCGGACAGCAGAAATTGCAATCCGGTTTATGGCCAAAACGCATTTGCAGGCGGTTTTTTGGGAGAGCAGGGAAGGGTCAGCAGTTTTGTTTCACATGCGCCACAAATTCCAGCAGCCAGAACACGTCTGCCGCAGCCCGGTGCCGGCTTTTCTGGCTGCATTCAAATGTGCAGACAAGATCATTGACGCTTTGGTTCGCCGAAGGCGTGCGCGCCATGCGGGCCAGCCAGGTATTTAAGTCCAGTATTTTCACCAGGGAGGGATCATATCCGGAATCGGCCAGCAGGCGGTTTTTCCATCGGATGTCAAAATGGGGCTCATCTGAATAAACCGGCTGGCCGGCAAGGTCGCTGACCATTTTTTCCGCCACTTTCCGCGGATCATGGCCGTGTTGCCGGAGTTGTTCCGGGGTGATGCCGTGGAATTCAAAGCTCTTGGGGTTCCAGTCGGTCCAGCCGGCCATGAAATCCGGGTTTAACAGATAGGATGCAATGGCATCGGGCCGGCATCCCCAGGCCACTTCAATGGGATGGGAGTTTTTGCGCAGGCTGGAGGCTTCAAAGTCGATGATGAAAAAGGGGCTAATAGGTCCATCCTTTCCAGGTGAAATAAATCCCCACCAGAATCATCATCACCCCGCCGAATTTGTAGATGAGATCCCGGTGTTTGAGCCATTTTACATTGGAAACCTGGGAGAGCAACAGCAGTGCGGGTATGGTGCCCATGCCAAAGCAGGCCATGACTCCGGCCCCGGAGAGCATGCCCCCGAGCGTGGATTCGGCTTCCATGCCCACCCGGGCGGCGGCAATCATGGCCGTATACACCGGCCCGCAGGGCAAAAGCCCCAGGACCATGCCCAAAGGCAGAAACAGGACCGCGCGTCTTGCATCCAGAATCCGCTTAAATCCGGCCCGGGCAAAGCCGGCAAGGGGCGGGGCGTTTTGAAAAATCCGGCCCGCCGGCACCCACCCGGTCATGGCCGCGCCCATGACAATGATGAGCACCCCCGCAAACATCAGCACAGCCTTTTGAAATCCGCCCGCCTGGGATGCAAACCGGGTAAAGGAGGCTGTTGCGCCCATAATCGCACCCAGCAGCGAATAGGTGATGGTCCTGCCGATGTTGTAATACAGCTGGGGGAAAAACGAGGGCCGGTCCTTTAGCTGAAGGGAGACCGAAATCACGATGGGGCCGCACATGCCGATGCAGTGGCCGAAGCCCACGGTAAATCCCGTGGCCAGAAACACCGCATATATGGATTCAGTAGACCACATCAAAGACAAATTCGGCTGTTCCGGTTTCCGGTAGGGTTACCCGGGCAAACCAGGTGTTCTTGCCGCTGGGACAGCGCACAATCACGCCTTTGCCGGTCCAGGTGTTTTCCCCTTGCCGGGCCGTTTCCACCCGGTTGGGCCCCATTTTCATGGCCGGCATGCCAAGATCGATGTAAGGCGCCTCTGAAAGCCTGTCTCCGCTGATTGTCACGCGAAATACAAGCTCCTCCATGGCCTTTACCGGCTTTGGCGAAATTTCGAGTTCCACGCTGCGGCCGGCAAGCTCGGCGCTGCAGGGTCCCTGGTGAATATTGCACGTGGTTCGGACTTCCGGGTTTTGGGCGAGAGCCGGGGCGGCCGCAGCTGCGATTACAAGAAAAACTGCCGCCCCCAAAGCCAGTCTCGCCATCGCCAAACATCGGTTCGAAGCTGGATCCATGTTTTTTTCCTTTTTTGGGGTTAATAAGCCTGTAAAAAGTTTTTTACAGGCAGTGTTAAGTGTTAAGTTTTAAGTGTTAAGTAAAATCAAGATGTTATTTTTTTATTGGTTGGCGGTTATCCCAGTTTTAGGACCTTTTCAAAGCTTCTGCGATGCAAAAGTTGTTTGAACTGCTTGATTTTTCTCTTTTCCTTAACACTTAAAACTTAACACTTAAAACTTAAAACTCCCGGATCAAATAATCATGATCAGCACGATCATGAGCATGGAAACCGGAAAATAGCTGGCCCGGTTAAAAAGGGCCATGGCCTCTTCGCGCCCAAGGCCATGGTAAAGCCGGAAGGCGGGCTCAATCAAAAGCCCGCTGCTGATGACAACCGCTGCCAGGGGTGCGACAGCCCCGGCGCCGGGAAATGAGATAAAAAACAGGATCACGCAGAACACAACCGAGATCACAAGGCATGCAAGGGCAAGGGCAGCGGATTTTTGCGCCCCCAGGCGCACCGGGATGGTCTGGGCGGCCAGTCGCCGGTCTTCGTCCATGTCCATCCAGTCCGCCGGGATGTTCTGCCCGCCGATTTCCCAGAAAAACAGGCAGGCAAACACAAGCGCCATAAAAATAAACGACGGCTCCGGGTCCACCGCAAACAATGCCGCCGCAGCCCCCATGTTCTTGACAAATCCGCTGACCACCGCCCGCCAGGGACTCACCCGCCACAACAGGCAGTAGGTCGCCTCCAGCCCGGCGCCAAGAAGAAAAATGAGCGCGCACACCGGGTTTAGCAGCCAGGCGCCGATCAGGGCCACCACAGACCACCCTGTTGCCCATATCAGGCCGTCTTTTAACGGCAGCATTCCCCTGGCCATGGGATGGCGGATCATCAGTGAATCCAGGTAGCCCTCTTCGGACGCGGTGGGCCGGGCATATTTTTCCTTGTCGGTTTTGTAGTCCACAATGTCATTGAAAGCATAGATGGCCGTGTATCCGGCAAATGCGGTGAGAAGCCCGATGCCCGCGATGTAAATCGGCGGAAAGCCGCCCAGGTACAGCAGCACGCAGAAACCCGGGGTGGCCATGTCCAGTATGCCGTGGGGGGTGCGCGAAAGGGCCAGAAACAGTTTGATTCGGTTGATTGCATTCATGCTTGCTAAAATAACCTTTTCAGGCCCGGGTTTCCAGTTTTTTTCAGCAGTGCTGCCGCCAGACAGGCCCGGGTACCTGCATTGAAATGGTTTGCAGGATTTTTCAAAGCCGTTAGGTTGTACAAAATACCGCTATGTCTGCCATGCAGCCGGGCTTTTCCTGGCTGCCTCAGGTTTTTCAGGCTCTGGCAGAAAAGTAAAAAATTTTTTTGCGGTGACGTTACCATGTCGTTACATTTACGTTCCAAAAATCATTTTGCCGGGCGCCATAAGCCTTTTTCGGCGGATGGCAGGCAGCAATAACGGGATGTATTGCTGTTTTTCAGGCTGCGGTTGTGTTGCTGGCATGATTATTGATTTTATTGGATCAGATACAAGCGCTGCGATGGCGGCATTAACAATGATCACAACAGCAAATGGATCAGCACAGGCGGATCCATGGTTTTTGAAGGGAGGTGATGACAGCAGGCCGGCCGACAAACCGGCCCCGTGACGACAAAAAAAAGGCATAAAATGAGTTTTTTTCATCAAAGGAGGAACACAAGATGCGCAAGCCAACATTGTTTTTAAAATTGATCGGTGTTTTTATGGCGGCCCTGCTGATGGCCGGCACATCCATGGCACAGGAAGACACGCCTGATTTTGCCAACGATCCCCTGGCCGGGCCGTCCGGCACCGGCACCATTGCCCTGGAGACCCCGGGCAATATCATGATGAGCTTCGGCGCCCGGGCACGGATTATCCCTACGAGTGAAAATGACTGGGATTTCGGATTTGCTGGTGATTTAGGGGGAAAAAAGTTGCTCAGCGGCTTGGTGGACAAGGATTTTTTCAATATCCATGTTAATGAGTCAGGCTGGGTCACGGATGACTATATCCGCACCGAGACCCAGGTGTATTTCAATGCCATGCCCAGGGACCGGAAATGGAGCGTTCATGCGGCCCTGGAATTTGACCGGCCCGTGGATACCTCGGTGGTGGATGATCGGGGCGGAACAGACAGCAACAGCGATTTCGGCCTGGAGCGTTTGCGGGGCACTTACGCCCTGAGTCCCAATCTGCGGTTTAACGCGGGCTGGGATGTCTGGGCCATGCCCGATCCCGCCGGCCTGACCTACGGCGATGACGCCCCGGGTTTCTGGCTTGACGGGGATTACGGGACGTTTGATTATTCCATGGCATATTTCAAGATGTCGGAAAACAACTGGGGAACGGATTTTGATTCAGACTGGCTCACAGACAGCGATGACTCGGACCGGGATCTGTATGCCGGTTATCTCAACTACAATATGTCAGAGAACCACAAATTGACAGGCCTGTATATGTATGACCGGATTCGCAATGTGGGAACCGGAACCATGCGGGATAGAATATTGGTGGGTGGAAAAAAGGAGCTTGATGGTTTAGACGACCTGGGTGTAGGAGTAGATCCGAATTTAGTTGCTTTAACTGATACAGTAGAAGGATTGGATACGCCCAAGACGGATTCCCATTATATGGGCCTGATTTATGAAGGCAGTCTGGGTCTAGTGAACTATTTTGTGGAAGGCATCTACCAGTTCGGTCAGGCCGATGATACCGGGTTAAGTGCGGTTGAGAGATATTCGGATTATGAGGATTATGACATCAACGCGTTTGCCTTTGCCGGGGATCTGGAGTTTGACCTGGGCGATTCCGTGGGCTGGGGTTTTAAGCCACATGTCGGCTTTATTTACACTTCGGGCGACGATGACCCGGAAGACGACAACCTGGAAGGGTATACCGGATCACTGACATTTCAGCGCTGGACCACCTTTGGCGGGGAAAATACCATTGTCGCTGATGGTAACCCCATGATGGGTACCATGCTTTACAGCTACCTGCCCGGCCTTTACGGAAACGGCACCCCGGTGGTTGTGGGGGGGCTGCCCAACACTACGGGCCTGGGAACTGCACGCGGCGACAATCCGGGTTTGACCATGAGCAGTGTGGGCTTTACCCTGACGCCAAAAAAATACCTGATGTTCAAGTCCAATGTGAATGCCTTTTGGTGGAACGAAGACATCAGTGTTGGTTCCTGGCTGCTGAATGAGAATCCTCTTGCGGATGGCTTTTTTGAAGAAACCAAGGTGGATTCCGGTTATGTGGGCACGGAATGGGACAACGAACTGCTCCTGGCCCTAAGCAAGAATACCTTTCTCAAGGGACAGGCTGCAGTGCTGGTTCCAGGCAGTGTCATGGATGATGTGACAAGTGCCCGGTCAACTTATAAAGATTTAACAGGAGAGGTGGTTACCGGTGAGGAAAGCGATGATGTGGCTTACCGGCTGGGCCTGGAATTTATCTGGCAGTTCTAGGGCATAGCTGGTATTCTTTGCATCAAATATCAAAGGTTTCCGGGAAAGGGGGGGAAAATCCGCCATTCCCGGATTTTTGGTTGAAACCGGTACTTGTTTCGGAGGGTGTGATGTTCAAGGAAAAAAGCAGATTCGCTAAACTGATGATATGCCTGCTGGGCCTGGTGCTGTTATCCGGCTGCGCGGCAGGGGGCGGGCCGGATATCATGTCTGAGGACAAAAAGGAAGGTGAAGCCTATTCCAATGCAGACGTGCGCAGGATGACCATTGAGCATCCTGGCACCCTGTCCGGAGACTATTTTCTCAAACGTTCCTATCCGGAAAAACCCGCCGGTGATGCCAAACAAAAGCCCGGCATCACCTGGGCGCATGGAAATTCTCAAAGCCGGCAGGCTTCGGCCCAATCTGCTCCTGCTGAGCCTGTTGGCACGCGGCAAAGTGTTTCCACGGGGATTTACAAGATCGGGCTCACGGCCGGACCAGATGCCAAAGACGATTTCACTCCCAGGCGGCTGCATCACGCAGCCGCGGGCCTGACCCTGGAGCAGAGCCGGGTGATCGGCCCGGAGCAGATCGCTGATGTGGCTTCTGCAGCAAACTGTGCAACCCGCGATATGCTCGAATGTGTGGGTCAGCAGGCGGCCCTTTATCCAGGGGTGCAAATGCTGGTGGCGGTCGATTCCCTGTCCCTGCCCGAAGATTTCCCCGGCCGGGCGGCCATGGGCCTGCGGGTGATGGACACGGGCCTGGGATATGTTTACCCGCCCATGGAAATGACCCGCACTTTGGAGGCCCGGGATCAGGCCGAAGAATTCGTGCAGCAGGCCCTGCAGCGCGCATTTGATTTTGCCGAGCAAAAGGCCGATGTCATGCCCGCCCACTGCCGGGTGTTTTCCGTCAAGCAGGACCGCATCTACATCAGCGGCGGGGCGGCCAGCCGGGTCCAGCCCGGAGATGAATTTTCCGTGGTCTCCTCGGGTCAGGTGGTGGACACCCCTGCCGGCCTGCCCGTGGCCTGGGTGCCGGATGCGCCCAAAGCCCGGCTCCGGGTGGAAAAAATGGTGCGCGATGATGTGACGTCCTGTTCTCTGGCTGACGGGCAGACCCCGCAGCCCGGTGACTACGTTCTGATGTCCCCGGCCGAATAAGGCCTTTGTAAAACCTTCAAACGTTGATGGCCCCGTAAAAAGTCTGATTTCAGATGGTGCCGTAAACAGTTCAAGATCAAGGCTTGCGCAATTTCGAAGAATGCAGCGTACTTAGCCGTACGTGAAATTCTGAGAAATTGCGCGTAACGCAGATATTGCACTTTTTACGGCGCCATCAAACGTTGAAAACCGGAAAAACCGATTGACAGCGAATTTGTTTTCCGATAAGTGAACAGTGATCAATAAAATGAGTTTGGTTTGATTCTGCAAATCCGGTAAAAACAAGGAGGGGGTGTATGCAGGAAATGAACATCGGTGCTTTTCTGACCAAAAGAGCCAGTCTTTCCCCGAAAAAGGAAGCCCTTGTCCTGGGTGACGTTCGTCTGACCTGGGATGCGTTAAACAAGCGGAGCAATCAGCTCGCTGCGGCCATGGCCGGCCTGGGCGTGGAGCCGGGCGACCGGGTGGCCCTGCTGGCCTTAAACGAGGTGGAATTTTTTGACATGTATTTCGGCCTGGGCAAGACCGGGGCCATCCTGGTGCCCATCAACCACCGGTTGGCCGGCCCGGAAATCGAATACATCGTGGATGACTGCCAGGCAAAAGTGCTGGTGTTCGGCGCGGAATTCGCCCCTGTGATCGACGCCATCCGGGAACGCATTTCCTGTGCCCATATTGTGGCGCTATCCGATGATCCGCCGGCTTATGCCCATTCTTATAAAGCCCTGACCCACGGGGCCCCGGATGCTGAACCCGAAATCACCGCAGGCGGCGCAGACACCCTGACCATTCTGTACACCTCCGGCACCACCGGCCGGCCCAAGGGCGCGGAGCTGACTCATGACGGGTATTTCGGCACCTCCGTGACACTGCGGTCCACATTCGGCGACATCGGGCAGGTGCTTTTGATGCCCCTGCCGCTGTTTCACATCGGCGGGCTGGCCCCGGTGCCCATGTGCGTTCATTTTGGCATGAAAATGGTGATTCAGCGGGCCTTTGATCCGCAACATTTCCTGGAGCTCATGGGCCGGGAAAAGGTCACCTGGTTCGGGTCCGTGCCGCAGATTCTGATGTTTCTGCGCCAGGTGCCCGATTTTGAAAAATACGGCTGGGATACGGTGAAAATGGCCCTGGTTTATGCCGCGCCAGTGCCTGTGCCCCTGATTAAGGAATATGCGGCCGCGGGCATCGAGGTGCGCCAGCTCTACGGCATGACCGAGTGCACCGGGCCGGCCACGGTGATCGACAGTGAAAACGCCATTGAAAAAGCCGGTTCCTGCGGGCTGCCCTTTTTCCACAACCAGATCCGGGT
>JAIPES010000017.1 GCA_021737045.1 Desulfobacteraceae bacterium
GCAGGGAGCAACCGCCGCCGGGCCGGCATCATGCGAAAATTATAGAACCATGCACGAACAGCCACTTTTTTGAATTTACTTGGTCGATTCTGCCAAAACAAGAAATTTAATCACGATCAGCGACAAATCAATGGGGGGTGCAATCTGTCGGATTTATATGTTGATGACCTGGTCGGCCAGCTGCATGGCAGTAACAATGTCTAACATGTTGGTGGTCTGGCCGGTCTGCTTGTGCTCCAACAGGCCGTAGTGGTCCAGGCAGGTGCCGCAGACCAGCACGGCAAGCCCGTCTTTTTCCAGGTTTTGCAGGGCGGAAAGCACATCAGAGCCGGTCACCGCAAGCCTGACCCCGTTGTTGACCAGCACCAGGCGCCACAACTCCGGGCCCATTTCATTTAATGTATTGACAAAATTGGTCATCAGCTTTTTGCCCAGGACGTCGTCGCCGTAGCCCATCCGGTCTGTGGTGATCATGACCATGATCTTTTTTTCCGGCCTTTGCCCAGGCTCTTGCGAGGAGCCGGGCAATTCCGTAACATCCGCAGACGCCTGAGCGTCCTGACCGCTTCGGGTGCCCGTCACCCGGAAACCGTCTTCTGCATTTTCCACGGTTGCTTCATAGGATTTTGAGGCAAAAAAACGGCTCACATTCTGGCAGGCCGCCTCGTTGTCCACGTGCACGGTCAGCGTATCAGGGGCCTCGGCCTCAATGACCTGCCGGGTCATGAGAACGGGTGCCGGGCATGCCTGTTTTCTGCAATCGAGTTCTTTCATTCAGACCTCCGTTTCAGCGCACAGGACAAATTGCGTTTTATTTTTGCCTGTGCTAATTTTGATCCGCCTGTAAAAAGTCTTTTTTACAGGCAGTGTTAAGTTTTAAGTGATTAAGTGTTAAGTGAAATCAAGAGATTATTTTTTTATTAGTTGTCGGTTATAGAAGATTCAGGACTTCCTTAACGTGTATGCAATGTAAGTCCGGCAGGGCGTGTGCGGCAAATTGCAAATTCTGATGGATTTGCTTAAAACAATTCAAAAAATCTATGGAAGCGATTATCACATGGATCTCTGGCAGCTCAAAATTTTTAAAAAGGTCATTGACCTGGAGGGCTTTTCCCGGGCAGCCGAAGCCATCCACCTCACCCAGCCCACGGTGAGCAGCCATATCCGGGATTTGGAATCCCACTTCGGCTGCCGGTTAATCGACCGGATGGGCAAAACCGCCAAGGCCACCCGGGCCGGAGAACTGCTGTATGAATATGCCGAGCGGATGCTGGGTCTGGCAGCCGAAACCGAAAGCGCGGTGGCCGAATTTCTGGGTCATATCAGCGGGCAGATCGCCATTGGCGGCAGCACCATTCCGGGCGGCTATATTCTGCCCCGGCAGATCGGCGGCTTTACCCGCACTTACCCGGAGGTGCGCATCCGCCTTCATGTCAGCGACACCCGGCAAATCATTGATGATGTACTGACCGGGCGGCTGGATTTCGGCATGGTGGGTGCGGAAGCCGAAACCGATCGTATTGTCCAGAAAGCGTTGATACGCGATGAAATGCGGCTGATTGTGCGGGCTGATCATCCCTGGGCCGATCGCAGGGAAATCGAACTGGACCGGCTCTGCAGCCAGCCCTTTTTGCTCCGGGAACCCGGATCCGGCACGAGAAAATCCCTGGAGCAGCAGCTGGCCAGGGCCGGGTTCAATATGGACAGCTTCACTGTAGCGGCTGAACTGGGCAGCACCGCCTCGGTAATTCAGGGCATCAAAAGCGGCATGGGCATCTCCATTCTGTCGCCCATTGCCGTGGAAGACGAGCTCAAAGCCGGGTCCTTGAAAGCCCTGTCTGTAACCGGGCTGGATCTCTTCCGTCACTTTTACCTCACCACCCGCCGGGAGCGGACCCCGTCGCCTGCCAGCCGGGCCCTGATGGATTATCTGGAAAAACAGATGGCTCCGGCTTGACCGGCGGCCGGGGGTCTGGTAAGGGGAGACCAACCTTTGGAAAAAACCGGGACATCATGGATCAGCACGCCTTTTTAAAAAATATCGCCATTGTTTTAAACCGGCCAAGGTACCCGGAAAACATCGGGGCCGCGGCCCGTGCCATGTGCAACATGGGCCTGGGGCGCCTGATCGTGGTCAGCCCGGAAAATTTTGACACCAGCCGGATTCTCACCCTGGCCACACACGCGGCCGCAGATGTGGCAAACGCCATCGAAGTCTTTGATGATCTGCAGACCGCGCTTGGCGGGTTCAGCTATGTTGCCGGCACCACAGCCCGGCTCGGGGGCCGGCGGCAGGTCCTTTCCTCCCCGGAAAAAACAGCCGCAAAACTGATTTTCGTCAGCGCACAAAACAAAGCGGCTGTGTTGTTTGGCCCCGAAGATCGGGGACTGACCAATTCCGAACTCCGGTTCTGCCACAGCCTGGTCCATATTCCCACTGCCGGGTTTTCCTCGATCAACCTGGCCCACTCGGTGACCATTATGTGCTATGAACTGTTTAAAGCCGCGCTTGCCCCGCCAAAGACGTTTTCCCCGAAACTGGCCGACCGCAGACAGCTTGATGCCATGTACGCCCAGTTAACCGAAACCCTGGTGCGCATCAACTATCTGCAGCCGGAAAACCCGGATCACTGGATGGACCGGTTCCGGCGATTTTTCTCCCGGCTGCCCCTGCGCGCCGGGGAAGTGAGCCTGATCCGGGGCATCTGCCGGCAGATCAACTGGTATGCGGGCAAATGTTACAAAGACGGGAAAAACGGCAACCCTCCGGATCCGGCCCTTGGCCTTGAAAATTCCAAGGATGCCTGACTGTCGCCTTTCGGATGATCCGAAGCAGCACCCTGTACATGAATTACTTGACATCTTCCGGATTTCCCATAAAAATAAAAAAAGAAATCAACTCTGCCTTTTACAGATCCTTTGATGGTTTCGTAAAAAGATGGTTTTTAGATGGTGCCGTAAAAAGTTCAAGATCAAGGCTTGCGCAATTTCGAAGAATGCAGCGTACTTTATCCGTACGTGAAATTCTGAGGTATCGCGCGTAACGCAGATATTGGACTTTTTCGGTGCCATCATCCTTTAACCCGCCCGTATTATAAGGAGGTGTTCTCATGGACAAAATTCTCCGCATCCAGATGGGACCGGACCATCCCCCCAAAGCTGTCACAGAACCCATCGGCGATTACGCCGGTTTGGGCGGCCGGGGCATGACATCGGCGGTGGTGGCCAAAGAGGTCCCGCCCCTGTGCCATCCCCTGGGTGCTGACAACAAGCTGGTCATTGCTCCCGGCCTGCTCAGCGGAAGCGCTGCAGCCATGTCCGGCCGTATTTCCGTGGGATGCAAAAGCCCGCTGACCGGCGGCATCAAGGAGGCCAACTCCGGCGGCCAGGCCGCCCAGGTGCTGGGCCGGCTCGGGTATGCGGCCATTGTCCTGGAGGGAAAACCCGCAGAGGACAAACTCTACAAGCTCGTGGTCAACAAGGACGGCGTGGAGATCCTGCCGGCAGATGATTTGAAAATGCTCGGCAACTACGATGCCGTGGAAAAACTCACCTCAGAGTACGGCGACAAGATCTGCTGTCTGTCCATCGGTCAGGCCGGGGAGATGAAGCTGGGAGCCGCCACTGTGGCGTGCACGGACATGGAACTTCGTCCCTCCCGGCATGCCGGGCGCGGCGGGGTCGGCGCGGTGATGGGCAGCAAGGGGATCAAGGCTATCGTGCTTGATGACTCTGGGCTGTCCATGCGTTCGCCCAAGGATTCAGACAAGTTCAAAGAAGCCAACAAGGCTTTTGTGGCCGGCTTAAAGAAGCATCCGGTCACGGGCCAGGGCCTGCCCGCTTACGGCACCAACGTGCTGACCAACGTTGTCAACGAGGCAGGGGGGTATCCCACCTATAATTTTAAAACCGGCCGGTTTGACAAGGCCGCGGCCATCAGCGGCGAAACCCAGGCGGAAACCGAAACCGCCCGGGGCGGCCAGGCCACCCACGGCTGCCACCGGGGATGCGTGATCCGCTGCTCCGGCACTTACATGGACAAAGACGGCCATTACCTGACCAAGCAGCCCGAGTATGAAACCGTGTGGGCCCATGGCGGCAACTGCGGCATTGACGATCTGGACAGCATTGCCATGCTTGACCGGCTGGACGACGATTTTGGACTCGACACCATCGAAATGGGTGCCACCATCGGAGTGGCCATGGACGCGGGCCTGGCGGCATTCGGAGATTCAGCCAAAGCCATTGAACTTGTCAAAGAAGTGGGCAAGGGCACGCCCCTGGGCCGGATCCTGGGCTCGGGCGCGGGCGTGGCCGGCAAGGTATTTGGCGTGGAACGGGTGCCTGTGGTCAAAAACCAGTCCATGCCCGCCTATGATCCCCGGGCAGTGCAGGGAATGGGGGTTACCTATGCCACCTCCACCATGGGCGCAGACCACACGGCCGGGTACGCGGTGACCGCCAATCTCATGGGCGTGGGCGGAAACGTGGACGCCCTGAAGCCCGAAGGCCAGATCGAGCTTTCGCGCAATCTCCAGATCGCCACCGCAGCCATTGACTCCACGGGCATGTGCCTGTTTATTGCATTTGCCATCCTGGACCAGGAGGAAACCTTCCAGGCCCTGATTGACATGATCAATTCCTTTCACGGCTTGAACTTCACAGGCGATGATGTCACGGAGATGGGCAAAAAAATCCTGAAAATGGAGCGGGACTTTAACGAGCGCGCAGGCTTTGGTCCCAAAGACGACCGGCTGCCGGCTTACTTCCGCCAGGAAGCACTGGCGCCCCACAACATCACCTTCCAGGTCAATGACGCGGATCTGGACACGATGTTTGACTTCTGATTTCAACACCGTGTGAAAACCGACACAACGCGCCCCGGACGAAAAACCACCTGTTTTCTCCGGGGCGCTTTTGTTGATGAGCCTGTAAAAAGACTTTTTTACAGGCAGTGTTAAGTGTTAAGTGATTAAGTGTTAAGTAAAATCAATGATTTATTTCTTTATTGATTGGCTGTTATATCCGTTTTAGAACTTCTTACGATTCCATCTTTGTTGAAAAAGGATCAGATTGCGCTTATGACATCCGTTTCTGAGCCGTCCGTTGAAATAAAAATCACCGTGGCTGAAAACCGGCTTTCGCTCATGCGGCTTGTTTTCGGCTACGGCATCCAATTTAAGGTGCCGGCCGGCACACGGGTCAGCAATTTTTTGCAGCAGGCCCTGTGCACGGATGCCGATTATATTGAAAACCGGATACAGACCCTGTTCATGGATGGCCGGGCCGTGGACGACCCGGAATCCGAAGAGATTCACAGCCCCTGCACCCTTGCGGTATCAGCGGCCATGCCCGGGGTGTTCGGCGCGGCCTTCCGCAAGCAGGGCACATACAGCGGACTGCGGCGGCATTGCAGCCAAATCCGGCAGGATCAGGAAAACCGGGTCAAACAGGGAAGGATTGTTGCGGTCACGGTCAAATGCTTCAATCAGGTGGCCGCAGACTTAGGAAATGAACTGCTGGAAGCGGGCGTGGTCATGAACCTCAAGGATTTCCTGGACTTCTGGGCACGTCAGGGATCCATTCTTGAAAAAGACAATCCTGAGGTACAGATCAATCACACAAAGATCCATGCCCGGGAGGTGACAGAAATCCTTTGCCAAAAAACCGGGACCCTGCGGATTCAAATCAATGCCGCAAACACAAACGGCGGGTGATGATAAACAAAAAAGCCGGTCGCCGGGACATGGGGTTATCCGCCGCCCACGGGCGGAAACACCCCCACCCGGTCGCCTTCTGAAACAGCGGTGTCCAGGTCCTTGCGCACACCGTTGACAAACACGATCTTGACCTCTTTTTCCGGGACCTCAAAAATTTTCAGAAGATCCCGGGCCGTTGCGCCGGAAGGGGCCGAAACAATGGTCTTTTTTTCCGCCCGGGCATCTTCGGGCAGGTATTGGGCCAGGGAGGCATACAGGTAAAAATCAATATTCATTTTCCATCCCCGCGCTGGTTAAGGGATTTTTCACCCAAGGTGTCCATATGAATCCACACACAGACTCCCGCCTTGGCCAAACAGTGGCAGACATGGCGGAAAAAATCAATGATCCGGCCAAAAGGCCCGTGCGGGTGATTTCCGAGGCCCGGGCGCAGCAGGCGGCAGATCTGTGTCAAACCGGTCTTGCCCGGGCTTACACGGCCGCCCTGGAAGCCGGTATCTGGCCTGTTCGCTACATGCGGAACGCAGCAAGTCTTTCCACGCAAGAACAGCTCAAACTGGCCAAATCCGGCATTGCCGTTATCGGCGCCGGCGGCCTGGGCGGTCATATCGCGGCCGGCGCTGCGCGCACGGGCATCGGAAAAATCACCATTGCCGATCCGGACGCATTTGCCGAATCCAACCTCAACCGCCAGGCAATGGGTTTTTCAGAAACCCTTGGCACAAACAAGGCAGAGGCTGCAAAAAAAATCCTTGCCGCAATCAATCCGGCGGTTGACGTGCGGGCTTTTACCGTGGCCATGGACCGGCATAACGCACAGGAAATTCTTAAAGGCGCGGATGCGGCAGCCGATGCCCTGGACAGCGTGGCTGCCCGGCTGACCCTTGCCGCCGCCTGCAGGCAGGCGGGCATCCCCCTGGTGCATGCCGCCATTGCCGGTTTTGAAGGCCAGATCATGACCGTATTTCCCCGGGATCCCGGTCTGGAAACCCTTTACGGAAAACCGGATCAGCAGAGCGCTTCCGACCCGGCGCCCGAGGCCATGATGGGGGTTCCCGGGGTCACCCCGGCGCTCATGGCAACCCTTCAGGTTATGGAAATCATCAAGATTCTTTTGGGCCGGGGCCGGGTGCTGCGAAACCGGATGCTTTACGTGGATCTGGAAAATGCGGGATTTCAGGAGTTTTCCTTTAACGGCGAACCAGACCCGTCCTGATTGTCCATCAATTGCCTGACCCGGTGCTCGATCTCATCTCTGACCTGCCGCATCACATCCATGGACTGGCCGGCCGGATCAGGCAGGTCCCAGTCCGCATATGACACCCCGGCAATATAGGGGCACTGCTCGCCGCAGCCCATGGTCACAATCATATCCGGCCGGATGCCGGAAAGGACATCGTCTATGGAGCGCGGGCTGAGATGGGCCATGTCCAAGCCCTTTTCCGCCATGGCTTCCTGCATCACGGGATTGACCGCCGGCGCCGGGGTGCTGCCGGCGCTTAACGCATCAATACGGCCGCCGGCCAGGTACCGGGCAAAGCCTGCTGCCATCTGGCTGCGGCAGGCGTTTTCCCGGCAGGCAAACAGGATTTTTTTCCGGCCCAGAAGCGAATCCAGGTTTGCGGCGCAGGATTGGATGTCTTCGGCCACCCCGGGATGATGGGTCAGATCGCCCGGGGCCTCGATTCTATGGTAGACAATGGAATCGGCGTAGTCAGCGCCAACAGCGTCAAAAAAATACCGGGCCGTGAGCTTCATGCCGTCAAACAGGTTTTTACCCCTGGTGGCGCCCACGGAAAGCAGCAACCCCTTTCGCCAGGGCCGGCCCGGATCTTCCAGATCCAGACGGTACTTTCGCGACCACAGGGCCTGGGTGCGGTCAATGACCGCCTTGATGTGTGCGGGAAAATTGTAGAAATAAACCGGCCCGGCCAGAATCACCGCATCGGCCCGGCGCAGCATGGTATAGATCCGGGCGGCCATGTCATCGTCTGCAAACACGCAGATGCCTTTTTCCTCGCAGTATCCGCAGCCGATACACGGCTCCACCCGCAGCCGGCGGGCCTGGATCTTTTCGGTGTCCGCACCCTTTTCCTTGAGGTAATGGAGCATTCCGTCGAGTAAAAAATTGGTGTTGCCCTTTGCCCGGGGGCTGCCCTGAAGACCCAAAACGTACATCATTCCTCCTGTTGTATCCGGGTGATGGCTGAGACCGCCCGCAGGGCCAGTTCTGCAACAGAGACCGGATAAAGCTGCCAGTCTTCAAAAAATTCGATCACAGCCCGGTCTGAAGTCAGTTCATGAACCCGCTCAAGATTTTCCGGGCTGCCCATATTGCCGGCCGCCCAGGCCCCGATGCCGCGGTGATAAGCATCATCCGAATCAAGAAACCCGGCGATATGCGGTGCTGCCCATGCGGCCATCTGCGGCCGGGTCCGGGCCAGTTCCCCCAGACCCCAGAGCAGCCCGCGCTGAAGACCCGGGTGCTCCAGAAAATTTTGTCCGGGATCAATGTAGGAGCACAAGACACTGGCGTATTCAACGGCCAGCATGGAATTTCGGGCCATGGCCGCGCCCATGGCCTCGGGCGCGCCCCAGCCGATGCCCCCGGACTCGTCATTTAGCATCCACATGAACCGGCGCATGATCACCCTGGCCGACTCAGGCTCTGCTTCGGCCAGATCCGCGGAGACAATGCCGGCGGCAGTAACTGCACGCCAGCGGATCAAGGCATCTGCTTCATAAAAATGCGATATCAGAGCATTAATGGCCTGCCTGGGCCGATGGCCGCCAATGCAGGCCATGGCCTTGTCCTGCCCGGAATCGGCCAGCACCTGCCGGATTTCACGTTTCAGGGCTCTGGCGCCGGTCACGGCTAAAATACCAGTATTTCGTAATCCTGGTCCCGGAAACCGGCAAAGGAGGGATGCCCGGACATGTCATCGAGAAGCACCAGGCCCTGTTTTTGCGCAGATGCCTGGGTGCCCATCTGCTTGGAGCAGGCCCGGCACACCCCGGCCACCAGTTTTTGGTCTATAACCTTGCGCCACATTCCGTAAGTTGCTGTTTTTTCGTTTTCCAGGCCGGGCAGCAGCTTGGTGGCCTCGCCTTCCAGGACCACCTGGACATCATATCCACGCTCATGCATATCCAGGGTGTTTAACAGCACATGGGTAAAACACATGGGATCATCATTGAATACAAACAATGCCACTTTTTTCATGATTCGTCTCCTGCGGGAGCCTGAGGATTCCAGCGGATGCAGTCGGCCGGGCAGTGCTTGATGGCTTCATCCACGCATTCTTTCGGATAGACCGGCAAAGAAATCACCCGCACATACCCGGAGTCGGTCATTTCAAACACATCCGGGCAGAGATCCGCACACACGCCGCATTCAATACAATCGGCCAGTTCAACGTCAGGCTCAGAGGGTTTTTGATTATTCATTGACAGCCTGTCCGATGCGGCGGCCGAAATCCACGCACTGCGCCACGGCATCGGCATCCGGCACGTACTGGATCCGAAGGCCCTTGTCAATGATCTGCGCACCCATGGCTTCAAGCTCGGCCTGGATGATTTTCACGGATTCGCCGCTCCAGCCGTAGGAGCCAAAGGCTGCGCCCAGGCGGTTTTTGGGCTTCAAACCCTTTACATAGGTCAACACATCGGCCACGGTGGGAAAAATATTGTTGTTTAACGTGGGCGAGCCGAACACAAAAGCCCGGGCATCGAGCAGCTCGGTCATGATCTCGCTTCTGTGGGAACTACGAATATGGATGGGCTTGACCGCCACGCCGGCTTCGGCGATGCCGTCGGCAATGGCTTCGGCCATGATGCGGGTACTTTTCCACATGGTGTCATAGACCACCACCGCCTTGTTCAATGGCTCCTGCTGGCTCCAGGCAACATAGGCATTGATGATTTTGGCCGGATCCGTTCGCCAGATAATCCCGTGGTCCGGACAAATCATGCGGATATCCAGACCCATTTGGGTTACCTGCTCCACCAGTTTTAAAATTTTGGGCGCATACAGCAGCAAAATATTGGCAAAATATTTCTTTGCATGGGCCATGACGGCATTGCCCATCACGTCATCAAACATTTCATACCCGGCATAATGCTGGCCGAATGCGTCGCTGGAAAAAAGAATCCCGTTGGTCTTGTCAAAGGTAAACATGCTGTCGGGCCAGTGCAGCATGCGGGTCTCAAGAAACACCAGGCTCCGGCTGCCCAGAGAAATCTCCTCGCCGTTTTCCACTGCCCGGTAGTTCAGGTCCTGTGAAAAATGCTGGGACAGGTTCTTTTTGCCCATCCCGGAGCACAGCACCGGCTTGTCTTCACCGATATAGTGCATGACCCGGGGCAGTCCCCCGGAATGGTCCATCTCGGTATGATTGCTGATCACCATGTCAATTTTTTTCGGATCCACCACTTGGGCGATATTGGCCAGCAGCTGGTCGGCAAATTCTTTTTTGACAGCGTCAATAAGCACGATTTTCTCATCCACAATCAGAAAGGCATTGTAACTGGTGCCCTTTTCCGTGGAATATCCGTGAAAATCCCGGATGTTCCAGTCATGTACGCCGACATGATAAACGCCTTTTGCGATCTCCACCGGTTTCATCCCCTGCGTCCTCTCTATTGCCTGTTTTTTGAAATTTTTTGTCTTGATTGTGTTATGGGCTCAAACGCGTACAGATTGTAAAATCCGCCCGGGCTTGAAAAAACAAACCGGTTTCAGCAGCTTTTCCCGGACGGGAACACAAAAATGCCTGAAACCGGTTTTACGGTTCTATGCCTGTTTTTCAAAATCAGCCTTGGGCGCACCGCAGACCGGGCATTCCCAGTCGTCGGGAAGATCCTCAAAACTGGTGCCCGCTGCAATGCCGTTGTCCGGATCACCCTGGGCCGGGTCATACACATATCCGCAAATGGTGCAAACATACTTGTCCATGTTTTTGTCCTCCTGTTGGTTCAGCTAAAAATCATTCCAGTTTGGCCGCCACCTGGCGGCCGTAATCCTGTGCCATCTTGATGCCGCCGCCAAGGCTGCTCCTTTTGAGCATCAGCGGTCCGTCGACCATGTTCATGTGAAAAATGTTTTTCATGGTCTCAAAAATCCGCTCGCCGGCCTCCCCGCTCCAGCCAAATGAACCGAAAGCGCCGCCGGCCTTGTTTTCCAGGCCGGCATTTTCGGCAAGGAACAAAAAAGTTTTCATCCCCTGAAGCATGTCCCCGTGATAGGTGGGAGAGCCGAACACATAGGCGTCATAACCGGCCAAGTCCTTTTGCGCGGCAAAATTTTTCACATCCGCCACATCAGCGGTAATGCCGGCAAACCGCAGCCCCTCTGCGATCAATTCCCCGATATTGCGGGTCTCGCCCGTTCGCGTGGCGTATACCACCAGCGCCTTTGCCATATTTTTTGTCCTTGTAACGGATTATCAGCGTTTGGAACCGATCCGGTCGTCACGGCCCGAGTCCGCGCAATCCGGAGTGTAGCAGGAATTGTCCACGAATTCGCATTTTTCCTTACATGACGGACACTGTTTCGGCGGCGCATCAGCGTCAAACGTGTATCCGCAGTTGCTGCATTTCCAACTGGGCATAGTGTCACCTCCTTTGCATGGTAACGGTTGAAGGGCCCTGGTCCGGCGCCGGCGGGGAAACTATTTTTTGAGCTTGGTCAGTTCCCCGCTCAGCAGGCGGATATGCCCCATTTCTTCCTTGATGATATTTTCAAGCCGGTTTTTTCCGTATTTTTCCGGCACCAGTTCCTTCATGCCCAGATAAAGCACAATGGAATCTTTTTCCGCCTGGATGGCGGCCATTAAAATTTTTTCCATGGAAGAGGTGTCAATGGATTTTTCAAAAAACACGCGAATGTCTGCCAGGGCCTTGAGATAATTTTCCGCGTCTCCCTCTGGGTCAAATACAGTCTGGGTTTTTTCCTTTTCTTTTAACTCAGCGCGCATCTGCTCAAAAAGCCGCTTGTGATCTGCTTCCATGTCCGCCAGATTGTTAAGCATTTCCTTGTTTTTGGGGTCATCCACATCCTGTGCGGCTTTGCGGTAAAACTGCTCTCCGTTTATCTCAATGTCCTCGGCCAGCTTAAAAACATCATCAGCGCTGAAATCAAATGCAGCCATCACTTCCTCCGTTGTATTAAAGTTAACAAACCAGCACTTGATGGCGCCGTAAAAAGTCCAATATCTGCGTTACGCGCAATTTCTCATAATTTCACGTACGGCCAAGTACGCTGCATTCTTCGAAATTGCGCAAGCCTTGATCTTGAACTTTTTACGGCACCATCTGAAAAGCTTTTTACGGTGCCCTCAGCACTTTTCACAAAAATAATGCCTATATTTTTTTTTGCCAGTCCCATGCCGGCTGACTGGTGCAGATGCCTGCCAAAACGCCGCAGAGGGTTATCGCCAGTTGCCTTTCTGCATATGGACGGCCTTTTCGGCTTCAGCCCGTTTGCGGATTTTGTAGCCCGCATCCCGGATCATTCCGTAAAGAACGCCGCAGCCCGTATCCTCCCGCTCGGCATCGCCATCATCTGCAAGCTCCAGCATGGCTTTGACAAGTTCCATTGTTCTTTTAATATTTTCGTTGGCCGGTTTCAATACCTGAAATCCATCATTTTTGTGAATGCTGGCATTTACTTTTGCGCTGACAGGGATTGCAGCTGCTTTTGATTTTCCGTTGAATCATACAGAACAAGTCGTACAACTTTCATGCCAAAACGCTGCTGCGCCGGCCGGGTGTTTTGGGCAGAAAGCTGTTTTCACCCAAAAAACAAATCTTAACATAAACCAAATTTTATATAAAAACAAAGTGTTATTTTTATAATAGGAATTGCGGCAGGATATCATCAGGCCATGCAGACATATCCGGCAATTCAGGGATTTTGTTTTCTTTTTTTCGGTTTTGGTGTATCAGGGCTGTATCATGGTACAAAATTGTTTCATTAAATGGCCCGAACTCATCGCCGGCACACTGATTTGCCGATACAAGCGCTTTCTTGCAGACATCCGGCTGGCAACCGGTGAAACCGTTACAGCCCACTGTCCCAATTCCGGAAGCATGGCCGGCTGCAGCCAGCCCGGAAGGCCCGTTTACATCTCTGTTTCCGACAACCCCCGGCGCAAGCTCAAATACACCTGGGAACTCATTGAAATGCCCGGCTCCCTGGTGGGCACAAACACCCTGGTGCCCAACCGGCTGGTGCGCAGGTGTACGGAATCCGGCGTGATCCCGGAGCTGTCGGGATATGATTCGGTGCGCGCCGAAGTGCGGGCCGGGGATCACACCCGGTTTGACCTGATGCTGGAAAGCCGCAAAACCGGAAAATGCTGGGTGGAGATCAAAAACTGCACCCTGGTGGAAAACCAGACCGGGTATTTTCCGGACGCGCAAACCCAGCGCGGCCGAAATCATCTAAAAGAGCTGCAGCGCCAGGCCGCAAAAGGCCACAGGTGTGTGATGTTTTTCCTGGTACAGCGCATGGACGCCGTGGCATTTATGCCGGCCGACCACATTGACCCCGCATACGGGGAGGAATTGCGAAGGGCTGTAAAAAACGGGGTGGAAATTCTGGTCTATGACGTGTCCATGGACATGGCCGGCATTGGGCTCAGAAACCGCCTGCCCTACTCGTTTTCCGGGACCGCCTCCGGATAATCCCGGATAAACCGGTACAATGTGGCACGGCCCACTTCCAGCTGCTTTGCCGCCTTGACCTTGTTTCCCCCGGTTTTTTCCAGGGCCGCACGAACGGAATCCACATCGAGTTTTTTGTCCGGCCCCCGCCGCTTTTCAGACGATTTTGCGCTGCGAAGCTCCAATGGCAGATTTGACGGCCGGATCACGCTGCCGCCGCATTTGACAATGGCAAACTGAAGCACATTCTGCAGCTGCCGGACATTGCCGGGCCAGTCATAATCGAGCATAATGCCCAAAGCTTCTTCGGAAACCACCTTTGGGGGTTCATCGCCGTGCTCCCGGGCCGCATTGCGCAGGAAATGTTCAATAAGAAGCGGGATATCATTTCGCCGCTCCCGCAGGGGGGGCAAATGAACCGGAATCACATTTAACCGGTAATACAAATCCTCCCGGAACGCCCCGGCCTGGATCTGTTTTTTCAGGTCCTTGTTTGTGGCGCTGATAATGCGCACATCCACGCTCACGGTCTTTTCGCCGCCCACCTTTTCAAATTTTCCGGTCTGCAGAAACCGCAGCAGCTTGACCTGCATGGCATTGGAAAGCTCGGCGATCTCGTCGAGAAACACCGTCCCGTTGTGCGCCAGCTCAAAACGGCCTTTTTTATCCCGTATGGCTCCGGAAAAAGCACCTTTGACATGACCGAACAATTCGCTTTCAATGAGGCCTTCTGGCAGGGCCCCGCAATTGATGGGGACAAAGGGCGCCCCGGCCCGGCGGCTTTCCTGATGAATAGCCTCTGCCACCAGTTCCTTTCCGGTACCGGTTTCCCCTGAGATGTGCACCGGGTAATCATAGCCGGCCAGATCCCGAATCTGCTGAAAAATCTGGAGCATCTTGTAATCCCGGCCGATAATGCTGCCGAATCCGGATAATTCCCCGGCCTTGAACCGAAGCTTGAGCAGTTCGGTCAGATCCCGCACAGAGGCCAGCACACCCACGATAATACCGGTATCATCCCGGATCGGGGAAACCGACATTTCCGCCTTGCGGCTCTGGCCGTCTTTTGTCAGGATCGTGACCGGATACTCCATGTATTCAGGCAGATCCTGATGATTTTCCTGCTGGTTTTCATCAAAAAGGCACTTCTGGCCGCAAAACGGCTGGCCAAACGCCTCGTGGCAGTCTTTGCCCAGCACCTCGTCACGGCTGTATCCGGTGAGCCGTTCTGCCTCCTCGTTGAAAAAAAAGATCCTGCGGTTCAGATCATGGGCGATAATGCCTTCCTTTAAATGATCCAGTATCCGTATGAGATTCTGTTTTTCCGAAAGCAGCCGGGTGAGTGTGTCTTCAGACATAGTTGTTTTAAACCGTTTTTTTTGCCTGGATCCATTTGTTTGCCGGCTGCAGCTGCAGCCGGCCGCAAAAATAAAAATCCCCTGCCCGGCCCCAAAGGCCGGAACAGGGGAAAAAGCATAGCACGTTACCGGTTCAAGTCAAGCAAATGTCTTATTTTGCGGCAATTTTGAAATTAAAACGCAAAAGCCAGCTGAGCGGTCACGGCATCGTTTTCATCATCGTTTTCATATTCCTCATGGAAATATTCCAGGGCAACGGATGTATGATCAAACATGTCCATGCTCACTGCACAGATGTAGCGGTCTTCTGCCAGAAACCCGCCTGCATCGTCTGTTCCCTGCCAGCCGACAGCCAGGGTGGTGTCTTTTTCCGCAAGGGTAAAACCATAGCCCAGCTCCAGGTTCCATGCGGAAATCTCTTCCATTTCCATTATGTTGCCATTGTCCGTATACCCGGTGTCATCTAAGGCGGTCATGTACTCGCCAATGAAGGTCACCGGCCCGGAGGAAAAAACGGCATGGGCTGTGACCCCGCCCACATAATCATCTACTTCATCAATGCCTTCATCGGATAAAAAGTCTGAATCAAGGATATTGTTGATATACCCCACCCCCGTATCCAGGCTGAAGTTTTGCGTCTCCATCCGGTATCCGGCACTGGCCCCGAAATTGTCCACGTGGCTGTCATCATTGAACTTATCCACATCCCCATTGAACGCATAAGCAGAGGCATAAAAACCGTTTTGCTCCAGTCCGGCCACCGCAGCCGATTCCCGGGTCTCGCCCATCTCCAGGGTCAGGGGATCGGAGACCATGTGGGTTTCAAAATTGCCAAACGGCACATAGAGCTTGCCTGCGGAAAAATAAACCGGCCAGTTCGGAGACGGTGTCAGGGTAATATAACCTTCATCCAGGTCCACGGGCTCGGTGTCGTCTTCTTCCCACAAAAACACCACATGGCCGCTGACATAATCGTTGAACTCCGCGTCAATGCCCAGCTCGACCGTTGCCAGGTTCAAATCGCTGGAATCTTCACCCGTGCCGTCCCGGTTGTCCTGATCTTCATACACCCCTTCGACCTCCAGCAGGCCGCTGATGGAAATCCGATCCGTCCACTGACCGGAAAAATCCCTTATTCCCACTTTTTGTTCAAGCTCGTTAATTTTCCGGGTTAACTCATAATTGGACAGCTCCTTGGCAAATACCGGCGAGCCCGTCACTATCACGCACATGCAAAAACTGAGTATCAATACAATAATCTGTTTCATTCTTCCCTTTTCCGTTTCTTTTTTTATTTTAAATTTCAAATAGTGAATTGCCTTACCGGGGGTATTGGCATTTTTCCTGCTCTTCTTGTTTTTGCGCCAACGGACAATCCCGGCACGTTGCACACCCGCACCCGGAACCATCCGCGCTGAGTGCGCGGACAATGTAACGGCACAGGTACCAGACTGCCGCGCACCCGATGATCACAAGCAGCACGGTTTCCATGAACGAATTTCCTTTATTTCATATCCCGGGCCTGGACCCAGATCACGGCATCCTGGGAAAGCTCTTTGCCGTTGTGCTCGGTGGCCGGGCCCGCGCCCAGAGCGCAGAAACCCCACCACCCGGCCCTGGGAATGCCAAAGGCAAATTCACCGTTGACATTGGCCTTAATGGTCATGGTGACAAATGAATCCTGAGGGGCCCGGACTTTTGGCTTTCCGGCAAAGGCGTTTTTTTTCATATCCGGCTCATGATTGAGATATTCCACCTCGATTTCCGCATGGGGAACCGGTTTGCCCTCTTTTTTGACAACACCCCGGAATACATTTCCGGTCCAGAGCGCATAAGGCTTGTCCAGGGGCACGATTTCAGCGGGCAGCCCGATTTCCGCATCCCAATCCGTTGGAAACCCGGCCGTATTGACCATCATCTTGGTGATCTGCTGAATATAAACGTCCTCTTCTTGCTCATAATAAGGGGCCGGCACCAGGCAAAACACATTGTCGCCCATCCCCCTCAGGCGGCAGGTGCTTTCATAGCCTGCACCACTGTTTTCCAGCCCCGTCCACTCAATGGGTTTTAATGTGTCTTTCAAATCCTTTTTTCTTTGTTTGCGCACCACAAAGAATTGATCGGGTTCTTCCATATCCATGGTATGCCCGGCATCAAAAGGATGGGTGAATACCAGTTTCAGATCAATGGCCTGCCCGTTTTCCAAAGCGGTTTCCGGGGTATAAATCATCTGGAAATGTGCCATTGCCGGGGCTGCCATAAACACTGCAGCTGCTGCCGCCATCACTGCCCATTTTTTCATTCCTGCTTCTCCTTGTTCTGTTGAATTTCAGAGGTTTTTGATATCATTGCAGTTGGTTTGCTAATCAATTGTCTCGCCCGGAATTTTGACCTCATGCCCCTTTCCGGCATCAAAGATGACTTTGTAGGGAACATCCGGCTTCTCAAACTCAAATTCGCTGAAATCATTCATTTTGCCTTTTTCCAATACTTTTCCGTCTTCTGCAACCACGCGCACTTCCACGCCCGCAGCAGACGAGCCGTCAGAAAATCCACCTTCACAAACCACCGTGCCATCGCCAATTCCATAGCAGGAGCACACGGGGGTATGGGCCAGGGCCGGCCCTGATGCCGCGAGAATCAGAATAAATCCCATAAGTGCCGTCCATCTTGTCTTTCGCATACAACCAACCTCCTTTAAATTAAGTGAATTAAAACCTGATGAGGGCCTGGGAAGCGCTCAAAGCCGCCCATCAGTCCATTAAAAAAACGATTCCTTTCAATAAAAATTCAGATCTTCCACCAAATAGTGTTACAGCCCTAAACAACACCGAAATCCGGCCGGTTTCGGACCAGCCCCATGACGACCGTCAATGTCAGGGCAAGACTGTAGAAAAGCCACATGGCTTGAAAGCCGCTGAGTCCCAGGGCGCTGCCTCCGGAAAAAACCGCCACGGCAACGCCAAGCGCAAGGACCATGGAATAGCCAATGGAAAACAGCATCCACCGGGTTCCCCCGGCCTGAATCTTTACTGCAATGGCAGCGGCCAGACACGGCGGATAAAGCACCATGAAAAGCATCAGGGAAAGACCATGCAGCGGTGTGAATCCTGTCTCTTTTGATGCCATTCGTTTTTCCAGGGATTCTCCGCGCTCATCTGATTCATACAGGGCTCCCAGGGTGGCAACGCTGCTTTCTTTGGCGGCCAGCGCGCTTAGCAGCGCCACGTTGACCCGCCAGTTAAACCCTGCATACCGGGTAACCGGCTCCAGGCTCTTTCCGGCCCATCCCAGAAAACTGTTATGGATCTGCTCATTTTTCATATCCATGAGCAATTGCTTGCGGCTCCGCTCCAGGCTGCGGGCGGCCCGATAGGCAATCATGCCGTCTTTTCCCTGGCGGGTGACAATTTCATAAAGCTCCGGGTCTTTTTCCCTGAATTTTTCATTGACGGCTTTGGCGGCATCACCGCCGCCCGCACCAAGGCGCGCATTTTTGTAACCGCTCCAGTACCGGATAAATGCCATGATGTTGTCCGGATCAATAGCGTCGGCATAATCCGTATCCTCAATATCCTGGATAAAAGATGAGACCGCTTTGTGCTTTTCTTCCTGATAATGCGCCATGCGCTCTTCGCTGATGCCGGGAAACCGCATCAGGATAAACACCACCACGGCCACGGCGGCCACAATCGTCGTGATTTTGCGCACAAACAGCCAGACCCGTTCCACTGCCCGGGTCAGCACCCCGCGCACAGTGGGCACATGATAAGGGGGCATTTCCATGACAAAAGGGGAAGTGGGCCTTTTTTTCAGCACCGTCAGCGTCAAAATTTTTGAAATCGGCAGCACCAAAAGCAAACTGATCGTGGAAATGAAAAACATGGCCCAGACTTTGTGGGACGCGAAATAAATGTTAATCAACAGCACATACAGGGGTACCTTGGCCAGGCAATTGAGCAGGGGGATCACCAGGATGGTGGCCAGGCGCGAGCGTTCATCGGGTATTGCTTTACATGCCATGACTCCGGGCACGGCACATCCGCCCACATAGATACCGCCGAGCACCATGGGCAGGGTGGACTGGCCGTGCAGGCCGTAGCGTGAAAAAAGCCGGTCCATGATAAAGGCCATGCGGGGCATGTAACCGGAATCTTCCAGTAGGGCGATCAATGCAAACAGAATAAAAAATATGGGAATATAATTGAGCAGGGCATTGATGCTGTCGACAAACCACAGGCCAAAGGCACGCATTATCGGGATTTCTATAAATCCGGCCCCGGGCAGGAGGACTTCCATCCAGCTGCGGATTTGCGCCAGAATGGGCCAGGTATAATTGGTGACATTGTAGCCCTGGACAATGGACAAATAATAAAGCAGCCAGATCACTGCCACCAGGACCACCGGACCCATCAGCCGGTGGCAGACCACTTTGTCGATCCGATCCGACCAGGAAAGCCGCCGGGCTTGCCCCGGTGACATGCAGGATCTGGCGATCCGGTCCGCCTCCTGATAGCGGCGGTTGGCAATATGGATTTCCGGCATTTCATCAAACCGGGACTCGAAGTCCACGCGCAGCTGTTCAATGTCTGCGGTAAAATCTTCAGGACTCGGGTGGGCCGAGGCAACCAGTCGAATCACTTCGCTGTCGCCTTCCATGAGCTTGACGGCCAGCCAGCGGAGGGGATAGGACGCAGGCAAGTGCGGGGTCTCGGCCAGAACACGGCTTTCAATATCGCGCAAAAGCGGCTCCATCTCCCCGTAGTCGAGCCCGATGCCGCCTGAGGCACCACTGGAATCCGCCAGTGCTGAAATGGTGTCGAGCAGTTCCTCTTTTCCGCGGCCGGTTTTCATGTCCGTGGCCACCACGGAGATGCCCAAAAGTCCGGAAAGCTTTTGCGTATCAATGGAAATGCCCCGTTTTTCGGCCAGATCGATCATGTTCAGGGCCAGGACCACCGGCGCCTGCATTTCCATTAACTCAAACGTCAAAAACAGGCAGCGCTTGAGATTGGATGCATCCATGACATTGATCACCACGGACGGATCTTCCCGGAGGATAAAATCCCGGGCCACCTGCTCCTCCGGAGAATAGGAAGTCAGACTGTAGGTGCCCGGAAGATCAACCACTTCCACATTTTCCCCGTTGCTGGCATACCAGCCGATCTTTTTTTCCACGGTTACTCCGGGATAGTTGGCCACATGCTGCCGGGCTCCGGTGAAGGCATTAAACAGTGTAGATTTGCCGGAGTTGGGCTGCCCGGCCAGTCCGATTTTCATTTTTTGCGGCCTCATTTGCGTGCAATCTCCACTGCCCTGGCTTCTTCATGCCGAAGACTGATATAATATCCGTCCAGTTCCACTTCCATGGGATCTTCAAGCGGTGCATTCCGGATCACCCGAATCCGCAGGCCGGGGTAGACCCCCATGTCCATAAGCCTGCGCCCCAGTCTGTCCCGGCTGCGCAATTTTTGAACATAGCCTTCATCCCCGGGCTTTAATTGATCCAATGTCATTTTCCAGTCCTTTCCAAAAATTGCCGTAACCTGCCCGGAAATCTTCCCCGGTTTGAGGAATGATTTCTGGATAGAAAAGTATTGATTAATTAGAGATCTCATTAATTGTTTTATTGATCTAACTCTATGCACCAAAAAATAACCGCATCCGGCCGTGCCAGAAAATGCGGCGGATATCAGCCTGCCGGCTTATTTTTCCGATGAAGCGTCGTTTACAGAACCAACCCGGCTTTTGAGCTCACAGGCAAACCCGTTGCTCCTGGCCCGGCATTTTTCCGGCTGATAGCCACAAAGCCGGTATTCTTCAAAATGCTGAAGCCAGTTTTCCCCTGCCCTGGGGCACTGCTGAATAAAGGCCATAAAATCCGTAAAACTTTCAAGCGTCGAAATACTGAGCGCATGTTCCATCCTGCAGGCTTCCTCGTCGGCCATACGCGGCTCAACCTGCAAAATATCGGTTAAAAACTGATATAAAATCCCGTGCCGGCGCCGCATTTCCTTTCCCACGGCCAGGCCGTTGGAGGTCAGTTCAACATATTCATACTTTTCATAATGAACCAGACCCCGTTTGCTCAACGTTTTGAGCATACTGGTAACAGTGGGCATCTTTACGTCCAGCCGACTGGCAATATCTTTGACCCGGACCACTTTTTTCTCAGCACCCAAATCAAAAATGGCTTCCAGATAATCTTCCATCACCGGGGTCAAAGGCTTGTCCTTTGTATCCGGTTTTTTGGGCTCGTTCATTTGGGAATTCTCATTAAATTTTGTATCCCTAACTTTTATTGTGGACTTAGTAATCTGTCTTTAAAAATCTGTCAAGATTTTTTTTCCTGTTTTTTGACCGGGCTGGATTTGTGTGTCCAGCCCGGCTGGTTTATTGCAGATCGTTATGTTTTCATGATGTTGTCTTTTAGCTGGGCGATCTGGATGCCCAGGCCGATGCACTGTTTGCCGAGCATGCAGGTTTCTGCATCATCGGGTTCGAGAAAGGTTTTGAGCTCGTGCTGATCCTTTTTCAGATCCACGACCCAGGCATTGTTTTCCTGGTCATAATCCACTTTGACATCAATGCCGCATTCGCCGATATCCGGGTAAATCTCCTTGATTTTTTCGCAAAGCGCGTCTTTGTCAGCCATGCTGCCTCTCCTTGAAGTCTGCCGGGTTTAAAGTTGCACAAACAATGTTTTCCTGACTACAAATTATTTCCCCGTCTACCGGCTGTCAAACCGGAGGCTTGACTTAAGTCAATGCAAACCGTGGATAAGTATCCTAAAAAAGACCTAAACAATTTACGCATCCCCGATTGATGCTTAATTTGAAACAGGATGGAAATCAAGGCCCCGACCAAGGAGGCGGCAAAAGGAGGAACCTTAAATGAAATGCCCAGGACAGGACAGCAGATATTGGAAACCGGGCGCCATTTTTGAAACCGAGTGCCCGGAATGCAAAAAACCGGTGGAGTTTTTCAAGGATGATACCATGCGCAAATGCGGTCACTGCGGCCACCGGTTTGTCAATCCGAACATGGACTTCGGGTGCGCGGCCTATTGCAAGTTCGCAGACCAGTGCCTCGGCGAGCTGCCCCCGGAACTGCTGGCCCAGCGCCAGGAGCTGATGAAGGACCGGATTGCCGTGGAAATGAAAAAATATTTCAAACAGGATTTCAAGCGCATCGGCCATGCCACCCGGGTGGCCCGGCATGCCGAAGCCATTGCCAACCAGGAGGGCGGGGATATGGCCGTGATTCTGGCAGCCGCCTACCTGCATGATATCGGCATCCCCGAGGCGGAAAAAAAACACGGCAGCAGCGCTGCCCGCTACCAGGAAAAAGAAGGCCCTCGGGTTGCCAGGCAGATCATGGAGGATGTGGGCGCGGCAGATGCCATGATCGACGAGGTCTGCGACATCATCGGCCACCACCACCATCCACGGGAAAACGAGACAATGAACTTCAAGATTCTTTATGACGCGGACCTGATCGCCAACCTGGAGGATTCGGCAAAAAACAAAGAACCGGACAAAGCCCATATTGAGAAGGTGATCAGCCGGCAGTTTTTCACAGAAGCCGGCCAAAAGCGGGCCAAAGAGATTTTTTTACAATAAGTTCCAATTACCAAAACATCAACGCCTATTCATCGGAGGAAACAATGAAAACCCTGCGAAAAATTATAGAAATTGACGAGGATCTCTGCGACGGCTGCGGCCAGTGCGTTGTTGCCTGTGCCGAAGGCGCCATTGCGATCATCGACGGCAAGGCCAAGGTCATTTCCGACAACCTGTGCGACGGCCTTGGGGCCTGCATGGGGGAATGCCCCACCGGCGCGCTGAAAATCGTGGAGCGCGAAGCCGAGGAATTCGACGAGGAAGCCGTGGAAAAACACCTGGAAAATCTTCAGCAATCCCGGTCTGAAACAAACGAGACCCAGCCGGAAACGGCCTGCGGATGCCCGTCGCAGCAAGTGCGGATTTTTGAAAATCCCGGTCAAGGCGCCCCAGGCGATCAAGGAGATCAGAGCGCGGATTCCGCCCTTGGTCACTGGCCGGTGCAGATCCGCCTGGTGCCCGCAAACGCAAAATTTTTAAAAGGCGCCGACCTGCTGGTGCTGGCCGACTGCGTGGCTGTGGCATACCCGGACCTGCACAAGGAGCTTCTCCAGGGAAAAGCAGTGATGATGGGATGCCCCAAGTTTGACGACATTGACGGCTATGCGGAAAAGTTCGCAGAGGTGTTCAAACAGGCCGGCATCCGGTCGGTGACCACAGTAACCATGGAAGTGCCCTGCTGCAGCGGCCTGCCCCAGGTGGTCAAAAAAGGCATGGCGGCCGCTGACGCGCAGGTGCCGCACAAACAAATCGTAATCAGCACAAAAGGAAAAATTCTGAAGGAAACCGCAGCATAATTTGCTGAATCCGGCGATGCGGCTACTACCGTACCGCCGGATTCACAGACAGGACCGGACACGGCGCCCGCCGGACCACCCGGTCGGTTGTCGATCCTACCAGAAGATGCTCCACCATGCCGTGGCCCCGCACGCCCAGGGCAATCATGTCCATGTCATAAAGATCCGCATACCGCACCAGTTCGGCATAGGGTTTTCCCACCAGCACGCTGGTTTTGATCTCCTCGCACCAGTTGGCCGCATCAGCCGGCACCATGGCCGAAAGCTTCTGCTTGATGGCGTCATGGAGATCTGCGGGCAACGTATCCCCGGGTTGGGCGGGAAAGGTTAAATGATCCTTATACTGGGTGGGCTCCACAACGTGGACAAGATGCAGCTCCGCCTCAAACTCCTGGGCAATATTTACGCTGCATTCCACGGCCGCCCCCGAGTCCTCTGAAAAATCGCAGCCCACCAGGATGCGTTTAAACGGAATGGTCTGACGGTGGGGCTTTTCCAGTTCCTCAATGGTGCGCAGCACCAGAATGGGGCAGCCCAGCATGCGCATGAGACGGGCGGTCACAGATCCGAGAAACAATCGCTTGATCCCGGAGCGGCCGTGGGTGGCGGCAATCACCAGATCAATGTCATGATCCGCGGCCATGGAAGCGATCTCCTCTGTGGCGTGTCCGATGGTGATCAGCGGCGTTGCTTCCACGGGGGCCTGTTTCAGCTGGTTTTCAATCTCCCGGCGGGCAAACTCCATAAACCGCTGCTGCTGTGTGATGGGATCGAAAACCGCCTCTCCGTACACCGAGATGGTGGGAAGATCAATAACATGGGCCACATAGAGTTCCGCGTTCAGTTCCGCCGCCAGCTCAATTCCGTAGGGAACCACCATCCGGGATACATCTGAAAAATCCGTGGCGCAAAGGATGCGATGGATCTTTGTCTTCATGGCCGGCCCTCCCTGGGGTTGGAGGTGAAAAAGATATGGATTTTCATGCTTAATTTAACAATAACACTTCCGGTCCTGCCCGGCAACCCGTATCCGCATCCGCAAGCAGCTGCTGGTAAATTGCCCGCGCCGTGCTATTTTTCCCCTGTGATATGCGGCTTGATATCCAGAATCGGAGTCTGATCCATCATGTCCGTGTTTTCCACATCCAGGACGTTTTCCCGGATATCTGTCACCCGCAGCACAGATAAGCCGATGGCATTGGGCCGCCGGGGCGAGCAGATGGAAAACACCCCAAAGGGCCGGTCCCTGTGCGGCGGTTTCTGCACCAGCAGATCCGGGGTAAAGGCCTGGCTTTTGTGAAAGCAGAACAACACAACAATCTGCTCGCCAACAACCACGTCCTGCAGGCCTTTTTGAAAATCCGGGTTGATCTCAATTCTGCCCTTTGCCCTGGAAATGGTCCAGTGCCGCGGTATATCGGTTTCATCCGTGTAAAATGTGCCAATCGGGGTCATTTCGATTTTCATCTGCCACCTCTTATGCTTTGATGGTTTCGTAAAAAGTAAGTTTTTAGATGGCGCCGTAAAAAGTTCAAGATCAAGGCTTGCGCGATTCCGAAGAATGCAGCGTACTTATCCGTACGTGAAATTCTGAGGAATCGCGCGTAACGCAGATATTGGACTTTTTACGGCGCCATCATGCTTTCTGGAGTTTCCTTTTGGGCCTTCTTCCGGATGGCTGGGCTTATTTGCGCACCAGCCGGGCTACCGCCTCGATGTGAAAGGTGTGCGGGAACATGTCCACCGGCTGGATTTCAGCCACGTGATAGGTTTCGGCCATCAATGACAGATCCCGGGCCAGGGTGGCCGGATTGCAGGAGACATACACGATTTTTTCCGGGGCCATATCCAGTACGGATTTTACCACGTCCTTGTGCATGCCCGCCCTGGGGGGATCAATGACCATCAGATCCGGCCTGTGTTCTATCTGTGATATGGACTGCCGGATATCGCCGGCCACGAATCTGCAGTTGGTGATCTGATTTTTTTCGCAGTTTTTTCCGGCATCAGCCACGGCCGATTCCACGATTTCCAGACCGGTGATCCGGCCCGCATCGGCTGAGAGCCAGATCGGAATTGTACCGGTTCCGGTATAAAGATCCACCACAGACTCAGATCCGCTTAACTGTGCATATCTGCGCACGGTATCATAGAGTTTTTCCGCCTGTGCGGTGTTGGTCTGGAAAAAGGAATTGGCCGAAACTTCAAAGACAAAATCGCCGAGTTGCTCCTGGACAAAGGCCCGGCCGGAAACGGGCAGTTCATATTCGCCTGCGGCCACAGCGGCTTTTTTGGCCGTGACATTGTTGACCACCCCGGCGATATCATCGTGGGCCTCCATGAGATAGTCGGCAACAGCCGCCAGCGCCCCGCGGTCCTCGGCTGCGGTGACCAGGTTGACCAGCCAGCGGTCTTCGGCCAGAGAATGGCGCAGCATCACAAACCGCCAGAATCCTTCGTGGGTTCGCAGACCGTAAGGGGCCAACCCTGAGGCCCGGATCCGGTCGCGCACATCATTTAAGATGCGGTTTCCTTTTTCCGGCTGCAGCAGGCAGGCGTCAATATCCAGTATTTTATCAAATGTTCCCGGCACATGCAGGCCCAGGGCAAAATCCTTCGGGATATCGGTTCGGCCCAGTTCCTCGGGCAGCAGCCACCGCCTGTCAGAGCAGGAAAACTCCATTTTGTTGCGGTATCCGAAAATCTTGTCCGCCGGCAGCACCGGATGTACCGGCACCCCGGAGATCTGGCCGATGTGCTCCACGGCTTCTCTGACATGCCGGCGCTTGTATTCCAGTTGGCGCCCGTATTGCAGAAACTGCCACTTGCACCCCCCGCACCACCCGGCATACCGGCAGGGCGGCTCGATTCTGTCAGCCGACGGCTCGATTATCTGCAGGGTTCGGGCTTCTGCATAGGATTTTTTCTTTTTCACGATCCGGGCCAGCACCCGGTCGCCGGGCACGGACTGGTCCACAAAGACTGTATACCCGTCTATTTTGGCAATGCCCCGGCCGCCAAAGGCAATGCCCGTGACATCGAGTTCAATTTCCTGTTTTTTCTTAACCGTCATAATCCATCCAATACCTTTTATGTTTTCTCTTGCTTCATAATCCGGATCATGACGGTCTGTCAAACAAAGCCGATGGCAAAACACAAAGGTCAATATCTGCGTTGCGCTGCATCCCTCGAAATTTCACGTACTGCCAGTACGCTGCATTTCTCGGGATTTGCGCGCCTTGATCTTGACCTTTGTGTTTTGCCATCGGATGCAGTCCAAATCAACGGATTGAATTTTACCGGAACCCGCACATTGCGGCTTCCGGGGCGGGTTTGTTGGGCTGCATTGGAGCGGTTTCGGCAAAAGATTCGCGGGCGGCTTTGGCGCCCGGAATTTCAAACTGTCTGAGGGCGACAGCCCGAGTTTTTGAAATTCCAGCCAAAGGCGCACGCGAATCGCCGAAAGCGATCCGCAGCCCAACAAACCCGCCCCGGAAGCCACAATGCGAAAATCGTTGCAAGCCACCAAATCCAATTGCGTTGCAATATCGAAAACGATACATATATTGAAAATCTACCGCTCAAGACTGATGGTTTCGTAAAAAGTAAGTGTTCAGATGGCGCCGTAAAAAGTTCAAGATCAAGGCTTGCGCGATTGCCGAAGAATGCAGCGTACTTATCCGTACGTGAAATCCTGAGGAATCGCGCGTAACGCAGATATTGGACTTTTTACGGCGCCATCACGACTGTTGCATGACATTTTGAATCACCTGGCATCAAAAAGGCGCCCATATGCAGGAAACCCTGTTTTTTGAGGCAGACGGTCTGCGGCTGCACGGCACCCTGCACCTGCCGCAAACCCCAAAACCCTCTTTTGTCATAGGGGTCCACGGCATGCTGTCCAACGGCGACTCCCCCAAACAGCAGGAGCTGGCCCGGCAATGCAACCGCATGGGAATCGCCTATTTCCGGTTTGATCACCGGGGATGCGGCAGAAGCGACGGGGTATTTGCGGAAGTGACCACCTTTGAAGGCCGGTGCCGGGATTTGACCGCTGCCATGGATGTGCTGGGCCGGCGCCCGGACCTGGGCCGCTCTGCGGGTCTTTTCGGCAGCAGCCTGGGCGGGGCGGTGGTGCTGCATGCGGCCCGGGAAACAGATTTTGACGCTGTGGTCACCCTGGCCGCACCCATCCGGTTTTCCGCCATTCACATCCCCGAAGATTATCAGACAGATCCGGACCTTGCCGGAATCCGCAGGGAGCAGTTGACCTATGACCTCACAGAAAACCTTGCCAAGGTCCACCACCTGCTGGTCTGCCACGGGGATGCCGACCCGGTGGTGCCTTACGAAAACGCCCTGCAAATTTACGATGCCGCCGGCACGCCCAAAAAACTCCTTTGCCTGCCCGGCGGCGATCACCCGTTGAGTCAGCCGGAACACCAGCAGACATTCATGGAAAACACCCTGAAATGGTTCGGCCGGCACCTGGTTTCCAAAACCGGTTGATTATAAGCAACAAAGAAGAAGGAAAAATATCAAAATAAAGGGTTGACAAGGTCCTTGTGCGGCTGATAGGGAATTTGGAATCCAGTAATTGGTTTTTGCTGCAATTTTTCTCTGCAGGAACCGAAAGAAGCCAGTTGAATTGAAAATCAGTTGGATTCAAAAACGGATTGCCAAAATGAATATCCGGCCGGTCATTTTCAGCCTTATTTTGATTATCGTACCCGTACTGGGCGTAGGCCTACTGGACGGGAAACGGGGTTGATAATGGCTCGTAAAAATTTTTAAGCAGCATAAATTCTTACATAAACCGTTATCAGCCCTGAAAAGCTGATAACGGTTTTTTTGTTTCAGGGGGAGACAAATCATGAAAAGCGACATCGCCAAGCAGGGAATCGGAAGGGCGCCCCACCGGGCATTGCTAAAGGCCGCGGGCTACACCGACGATGAAATCCGCAGACCGCTGATCGGCATTGCCAACTCGGTAAACACCGTGGTGCCGGGCCACACGCACTTAAACCAGATCAGCGAGGCGGTCCGCGCCGGCATTTACATGGGCGGGGGCACGCCTGTGGAATTCGGGACCATCGGCGTATGCGACGGCATTGCCATGGGCCATGAAGGCATGAAATATTCTCTTGGCAGCCGGGAACTGATTGCTGATTCCATCGAGATCATGGCCACGGCCCATGCATTTGATGCCCTGGTGCTGATTCCCAACTGCGACAAGATCGTGCCCGGAATGCTCATGGCGGCCGCGCGCCTGGATATCCCGGCCATTTTCATTTCCGGCGGTCCCATGCTGGCCGGCCGCAACCCGGAAAACCCGGGCGAAAAGGTAGATCTCATTTCGGTATTTGAATCCGTGGGCAAGGTCCGGCGGGGGGTAATGTCCGAGCAGGAACTTTGCGGCATTGAAGATGCGGCCTGTCCCACCTGCGGATCATGCTCAGGGATGTTTACGGCCAATTCCATGAATTGTCTCACCGAAGCCATCGGCCTGGGGCTGCCCGGAAACGGCACCATACCCGCGGTAATGTCGGCCCGTATTCGGCTGGCCAAGCAGGTCGGCATCCAGAGCGTGGCCCTGCACGAGCAGGGGATCGTGCCAAGCCGGATACTGACCCACGAGGCATTTGAAAACGCCCTGTGCGTGGACATGGCCCTGGGGTGTTCAACAAACACGGTGCTCCATATTGCGGCCCTGGCCCACGAAGCCGGAATGGCCCTGGATTTAAACCGGATCAACGACATCAGCAACCGGATCCCGCATTTGTGCTCCCTGAGTCCGGGCGGGGCCCATCACATCGAGGACCTGCAAAACGCCGGGGGCATCGGCGGGGTCATGAAAACCCTGGCCGAAGCGGGCCTGATTGACACCTCTTGTCTGACAGTCACTGGAAAAAGTGTAAAGGACAATCTGGCCGCCGCCCGTGTTATCGACAATGAGGTCATCCGCCCCGTTGACCGGGCCCATCACCAGGTGGGGGGGCTGGCCGTGCTTTTCGGCAACCTGGCTCCAAACGGATGCGTGGTCAAGCAGTCCGCGGTGGTGGACAAGATGATGCAGCACGAGGGCCCTGCCCGGGTGTTTGATTCCGAGGAGGACGCCACTGAAGCCATCATGGACGGCCGGATCAACAAGGGAGACGTGGTGGTCATCCGGTATGAAGGTCCCATGGGCGGACCCGGCATGCGCGAGATGCTCACCCCCACTTCAGCCATTGCCGGCATGGGCCTGGATGCCGATGTTGCCCTGATCACCGACGGCCGGTTTTCCGGGGGCACGCGCGGGGCGGCCATCGGTCATGTCTCGCCAGAAGCCATGCAGAAAGGTCCCATTGCCGTGGTAAAAGAAGGCGATATAATCGCCATTGACATTACCGGCAAAAGCATTTCTCTGAAGGTTGATGAAGACGAGCTGCACAAACGTTTTTCCGCATGGCAGGCCCCGGCGCCGAAAATCACCAAAGGCTACATGGCCAGATATGCCAAACAGGTCACCTCAGCGGACAAGGGAGCGGTATTAAAGCAATAACATCCGACTCTGAAACCGTTTTTTATAACCCGCAAAAGCATTGATGATTGTATCATAAAAAACTTATTGATTTTACTTAACACTTAAAACTTAACACTGCCTGTAAAAAGAATTTTACAGGCCTATCAGAGAATGACGAGGACAGACAATGAAGCTCAAAGGTGCTGATATACTGCTGAAAATGCTTCAGGAAGAAGGAGTGGACACCGTTTTCGGCTATCCGGGCGGAGCAGTGATTGATATTTATGACGCACTGATGGAGGAAAAAAGCATCAACCATGTGCTGGTTCGCCACGAACAGGGCGCCGCCCATGCCGCAGACGGCTATGCCCGGGCTACCGGCAAGGTGGGCGTCTGCCTGGTGACCTCGGGGCCCGGGGCCACCAATACGGTCACCGGCATTGCCTCGGCTTATATGGATTCCATTCCCATGGTGATCTTCACCGGCCAGGTGCCCACTGCCCTGATCGGAAACGACGCTTTCCAGGAAGTCGATATTGTGGGCATCACCCGGCCCTGTACCAAGCACAATTACCTGGTCAAGGACGTTCGCAACCTTGCGCGCACCATCAAAGAGGCCTTTCACATCGCCCGCTCCGGCAGACCCGGACCGGTGCTGGTGGATCTGCCCAAGGATGTCATCACCGCCGCCACCCAGTTCAACGTGCCCGGAGAGGTGAAGCTCAAGACCTACAATCCCACCTACAAGCCCAATATCAAGCAGCTCAACAAGGTGGTGGATCTCATTGCCAAAGCACAAAAGCCGGTGATTTTCTCCGGCGGCGGCGTCAGCCTGTGTCAGGGACACCGGGAGCTGACCGAACTGGCGCGCAAGCTGCAGATCCCGGTGACCAGCACGCTCATGGGGCTGGGCGGATTTCCGGGAACAGACCCGTTATGGCTGGGTATGCTGGGCATGCACGGCACGTTTCGGGCCAACATGGCGGTTTCTGAATGCGACCTTCTCATCTCCGTGGGAGTGCGCTTTGACGACCGGGTCACGGGCAAGGTCGACGAGTTTGCCCCGAACGCCAAAATCGTGCAAATCGACATCGATCCCACCTCGATACAGAAAAACGTGCCGGTGCACGTGCCCGTGGTGGGCGACTGCAAAATCTCCCTGGCGGAAATCAATACGCTTGTGGACAAAAAGCAATGGGAAGAGCTGGAAGAAACCCGCAAGCCCTGGCTTGCACAGATTGATGAATGGAAGCAAACCACGCCCCTGGCTTATCAGCAGGCAGAGGTGATCAAGCCCCAGTACGTGATCGAAACCCTTTATGACCTCACGGGCGGCGATGCGATCATTGCCACCGAAGTGGGCCAGAACCAGATGTGGGCGGCCCAGTATTACCACGTCAAAGAGCCGGGCCATTTTATCACCTCCGGGGGGCTGGGCGCCATGGGATTCGGGCTGCCCGCTGCCATCGGCGCCCAGGTGGGGGCTCCGGGCACGACTGTTGTCGACATTGCCGGCGACGGCTCCATTCAGATGAACATCCAGGAACTGGCCACGGCAGTGCAATACAATCTTCCGGTGAAGGTGGTGATCTTAAACAACGGCTTTCTGGGCATGGTGCGCCAGTGGCAGGAACTGTTCTACAAACGGCGCTATTCGTCCACACAGTTTGTCCATGCCCCGGATTTTGTCAAACTCGCCGAGGCTTACGGCGCCGTGGGGCTTCGGGCGAAAACCCCGGATGAAGTGGCATCGGTTCTGCGTCAGGGACTGGAATGCAATAGGCCGGTGGTCATGGATTTTGTCGTGGAACCGGAGGAAAGCGTCTATCCCATGGTGCCTGCAGGGGCACCGATTAAAAAGATGCTTCTGGTGTAAGGCCAACCCGATAGGACATCCGTAAGAACCGGTTGAAAAAAGGATTTGATGATGAGCGAAAAAAAGCATTTACTCTCCATTCTCGTGGACAATGAGCCGGGCGTGCTCTCGCGGATCACCGGGCTGTTTTCCGGCCGCGGATACAATATTGAAAGCCTGAGCGTGGCTGAAACCGTGGATCCCGGAATTTCCCGGATCACCATGGTCACCAAGGGCAGCCCCATGATCATCGAGCAGATTCAAAAACAGTTAAACAAGCTGATCAACGTGCTCAAAGTCATTGACCTGACCGGCACCCAATACGTGCAGCGGGAAATGGCCCTGGTAAAGGTCAATGCCCGCGCCGATCACCGGGCCGAAATCCTGCGCATCACCGATATTTTCCGGGGCCAGGTGGTGGACGTGGGCATGGAGCATTTTACCCTGAAAATCGAAGGCGATGCCGAAAAAATCGAAGCTGTATTAAATCTGCTAAAGCCCTTTGGCATCCGGGAGATCGCCCGCACCGGGTGCGTGGCCCTGCCCCGGGAAAACAGATAAGGCATTTGAAAATTTGAAAGATTCAAGCGACAAGCCAAAGACAAACTTTGATGGCACCGTAAAAAGTCTGATTTCAGATGGTGCCGTAAAAAGTTCAAGATCAAGGCTTGCGCAATTTCGAAGAATGCAGCGTACTTAGACGTACGTGAAATTCTGAGAAATTGCGCGTAACGCAGATATTGGACTTTTTACGGCACCATCAACTTTACTTACAATCAAAAATAACTGGAGGACAAAGACATGGCGAAACTGGATTTTGGCGGAGTGGAAGAAGAGGTGATCACCTCTGATGAATTCACCATGGAACAGGCCCGTGAGGTTTTGAAAGACGAAACCATCGTGGTGCTCGGATACGGCGTGCAGGGCCCGGCCCAGGCGCTGAACCTCAAGGACAACGGGCTTTCGGTGATCGTGGGCCAGCTCGAGGGCGACGAGTACTGGCAAAAGGCCGTCTCCGACGGATTTGTGCCCGGAGAAACCCTTTTCCCTCTGGAAGAGGCGGCAAAGCGCGGCACCATCATCATGGAGCTGATGTCTGATGCCGGCCAGGTGGCCACATGGCCCAAAATCAAACAATGCCTCAATGAAGGCGACGCCCTGTATTTCTCCCACGGGTTTTCCATTGTCTACAAGGACCAGACAGAAGTTATCCCGCCGGAAAACGTGGATGTGATCCTCGTGGCCCCCAAGGGCTCGGGCACCAGCGTGCGCAACAACTTCCTGGAAGGCCAGGGCATCAACTCCAGTTTTGCCATCCATCAGGATTACACCGGCCGCGCCAGGCAGCGGGCACTGGCCATCGGCATTGCCATCGGCTCGGGATATCTGTTTCCCACCACGTTTGAAAAAGAGGTGTTCAGCGATCTCACCGGTGAGCGCGGCGTGCTCATGGGATGCCTGGCCGGTGTCATGGAAGCCCAGTACAACACCCTGCGCAGCCACGGTCACAGCCCCAGCGAGGCGTTTAACGAAACCGTGGAGGAGCTCACCCAGAGTCTGATCCGGCTTGTGGATCAAAACGGCATGGACTGGATGTTTTCCAACTGCAGCACCACGGCCCAGCGCGGCGCCCTGGACTGGGCCCCCAAGTTCCGGGATGCCGTGGCCCCGGTGTTTGAAAACCTGTATCAAAGTGTTGCCTCCGGCAAAGAAACCCAGCGGGTCCTGGAAGCCAACAGCACACCGGATTACCGGGAAAAACTGACCCGGGAACTCGATGCCATCAAAAATTCCGAAATGTGGACGGCCGGGGCGGCTGTCCGCTCCCTGCGGCCGGACCGCCGCGGAAAATAATCAACCCCCAAATTGTGCGATTTCCAATCAAATGAATTAGTTTTAAAAATCTGAAACGCTCAATTTCGGTAATACAGAAGTAAAAAAAGAAGGTTTCCATGAAATCCATACGGCTTTATGACACCACCCTGAGAGACGGCACCCAGGGAGAAAAAATCAGTTTCACGGCCCAGGACAAGCTCAAGGTCGCCCGCAAACTCGATGATATGGGCATCCATTACATCGAGGGCGGGTGGCCCGGGGCCTCTGCCAAGGACTTTGATTTTTTCCAACTGGCGGCCAAAGAAACGTTTCAGCATGCCAGGATAGCGGCATTTTGCGCAACGCACAAGCACGGCAGCACGCCTGAAGACGACCGGCAGCTCAACGTGGTCCTTGAAAGCGGCGCCGCGGTGGGCACCATTGTGGGCAAAACCTGGGATCTGCATGTCACAAAGATCCTGGGCATCCCCCTGGAAGCCAACCTGGAGATGATCGAAAACTCTGTGGCCTACCTGAAAAAAAACGGCCTGGAAGTGCACTACGATGCCGAGCACTTTTTTGACGGGCACAAGGAAAACCCGGAGTACGCCGCCCGCACCATAAGGGCGGCCGTGTCCGGGGGTGCGGATGCCATCTGCCTGTGCGACACCAACGGCGGGGCCCTGCCCCATGAGATCGAGGAGATCACCACGGCCATCCGGGAAGTGATCGACAGCTGCACTGACCGGCCCATTCATATCGGAATTCACACCCACAACGATTCAAACCTTGCCGTGGCCAACTCCATTGTCGCGGTTCGCGCCGGGGCCACAATCGTTCAGGGCACCATCAACGGTTACGGGGAGCGGTGCGGCAATGCGGATCTGACTTCGATTATCCCGATTCTTCAGCTGAAAATGGGCTATGCGTGTATTTCCGATGAAAACCTGGCAAAGCTTCAGAAAGTGTCGCTGTATGTGAGTGAAACCGCCAACATGACGCCCGTCAACAGCCGTCCCTTTGTGGGTAAAAGCGCTTTTACCCACAAGGGCGGGCTGCACGTGGACGCCATCATGAAAGAGCCCCGGTCCTATGAACACATCACCCCGGAACTTGTGGGCAACCGCCGCCGTGTGCTGATCTCGGACATGGCCGGCAAGGGCAATATCCGCTACAAGGCCAGGGAACTGGGATTTCCGGTGGATGAAAACGGATATGACTATGCAGAAATCGTCAACACGGTCAAACGGCTGGAGCAGGAAGGCTACCAGTACGACGTGGCAGACGGATCCCTGCGCATTCTCATGGAAAAGCTCACGGACCAGTTTCAGCCGTGCTTTGAGCTCGAATCCTTCCGGGTAACCGTGGAAAAGGAAAAAGACCGTCCGTGCCATTCCCATGCCATGATCAAGATCAACGTGGAGGGCATCGAGGAAATCACCGCCGCAGAAGGCCACGGCCCGGTCAGCGCCCTGGACAATTCCCTGCGCAAGGCATTAAACAATGTCTACCGCAATGTGCTCGACCCGGTCCATCTCGTGGATTTCAAGGTCCGGGTGTTAGACGGCAGAGACGGCACCGGCGCCAAGGTCCGGGTGCTGATCGAATCCCGGGATGAAGAGACCATCTGGAGCACCATCGGGGTTTCCGAAGACATTATCGAGGCAAGCTGGCAGGCCCTGGCAGACAGCTTCCAGTACAAACTGGCGCGGATCACCAACGGCAACAACCAGAGCGTGCAGGAGCAAGGGAAATGAAGGAAAAGGTATACATATTGGACACCACCCTGCGCGACGGGGAACAGTCGCCCGGGGCAAGCATGAACACTGCCGAAAAGGTCCGCCTGGCCACCCAGCTGGAAAAACTGGGGGTGGATGCCATAGAAGCCGGGTTTCCCGCGGCTTCAGAGGGCGATTTCGAGGCGGTGGCCGAAGTGGCGCGGAAGGTGAGCAACTCTGAGGTCGTCGCCCTGGCCCGGGCCTCGGTGCATGACATTGACCGGGCCTGGAAGGCGGTGGGCCATGCAGCCAAGCCCCGCATCCACACGTTTCTGGCCACCTCGGATATTCACATGCAGTACAAGCTCAGCATGTCCCGCGACGAGGTGCTCAAAAGCGCGGTGGACGCGGTCAAATACGCATGCTCATTTACCGGTAACGTGGAATTTTCCGCAGAAGACGGCTCCAGAAGTGATCCGGATTTTCTGTGCCAGGTCTTTGAAGCCGTGATCAATGCCGGGGCAAAGGTGATCAACCTGCCCGATACAGTAGGCTATGCCGTGCCCCATGAGTTCGGCGAGCTTGTGGCTTACGTGCGCAAAAACACACCCGGGATTGACAGGGTGATTTTAAGCGTGCACTGCCACAACGATCTGGGCCTGGCTGTGGCCAACACACTGGCGGCCATTGAAAACGGCGCCCGGCAGGCTGAAGTCACCATCAACGGCATTGGCGAGCGGGCCGGCAACACGTCTTTGGAAGAGCTGGTCATGACGTTAAACACCCGGCCCACTTACCTGCCGGTGACAACAGCCATTGAAACCACTCGCATCTACCGGATCAGCCGGCTGGTGAGCATGATCACGGGTATGCCGGTTCAGCCCAACAAGGCCATTGTGGGGGCCAACGCCTTTGCCCACGAAGCCGGTATTCATCAGCATGGGGTCCTGGCCAATCCCATGACCTACGAGATCATGAAGCCAGAGACCATCGGCCTGACCACCAGCAAGCTGGTCATGGGCAAGCACTCGGGCAAGCACGCCCTGCACAAGCATTTGAAAACCATCGGCTATGATCTTTCCGAAGAAGAACTCAGGCTGGTGTTCAAAAAATTCAAGGAACTGGCGGACAAGAAAAAGGTGGTGCTTGACGAGGATCTCGAGGCCCTGGTCAATGAAGGCGTGTTGCGCACAGCAGACATTTATTCCCTGCAGTATCTGCATGTCACCGCCGGAACCACGGTGCTGCCCACGGCCACGGTGAAAATGCTGATCAACGGCGCGGAAGCCTTTTGCACCGGCAGCGGAAACGGCCCCATTGACGCGACGTTTAACGCCATCTCAGAGTTGACCCAAACCCAGTCCTCGCTTCTGCGCTTTTCTGTCAACGCCCTGACCGGGGGCACGGACGCCCAGGGTGAAGTGACAGTGCGGGTCAAGGAAGATGAAATCATTGCCCTGGGCCGGGGCGCGGACCCGGATATTATCACCGCCAGTGCATACGCCTATATCAATGGACTAAACCGGCTGGAATATCTAAAGGAAAACCCGGCGCGCACATCCGAAGCGCTTTAAAGCATTTCCGCGCTCCGGATGCGGCGATTTGATTAATCAACTGCGATGGTTTTGATCAGATCGGTAATCCGGCTGATGCGGTTTTGCTCCATGTAGGCAACAAGGCCGTCGATGATTTCCGTTGTCACTGAAGGGTTGACAAAATTGGCCGTGCCCACCTGCACGGCCGTGGCCCCGGCGATCATGAATTCCAGGACGTCTTGGGCGCACATGATGCCGCCGATGCCGATGACAGGAATGTTTACAGCCCCTGCCACCTGCCAGACCATGCGCAGGGCAACGGGCTTGATGGCCGGGCCGGACAGTCCGCCGGTGATATTGCCCAGCTTGGGACGGCGGGTATGAATATCCACGGCCATGCCGGTGATGGTGTTGATCAGCGATACAGCGTCAGCCCCGCAGTCTTCCACCTTTTTTGCGATACAGACAATATCTGAGACATTGGGGGTAAGTTTGATGATCACCGGCTTGGTGGTTTTTTTGCGGACTGCTGTCACCACCGTGGCCGCCGCGTCCGGATCCGCCCCGAAGGCCACGCCCCCGGCCTTGACATTGGGGCATGAAATATTGATTTCCATGCCCGCGATCTGTTCTACCGGGTCCATGCGCGCAGCCAGTTCTGCGTACTCCTCCACGGTTTTGGCGTAGGTGTTGACAATCACCGGGGTGTCATAGGCGGCCAGCCTGGGCAGCCGGTCGTTTAAAAAAGCCTGAATGCCGATGTTCTCCAGGCCGATGGCGTTTAACATGCCGCAGGCGGTTTCCACGATCCGCGGCGGGGGGTTGCCTGCGGCCGGCTGCAGGGAAAGGCCCTTGACCACAATGGCCCCCAGGGCATTGAGGTCCACCAGATCCGAGAACTCCAGGCCGTAGCCGAAAGTGCCGGATGCAGTCATCACGGGATTTTTCAGACAAATGCCGCCGATATCCACGGCCAGGTCCGGGTGCTGGGTCATAATGCCTTTCCGTTTTGTCAGACAATGGGGATAAAAGACTCCTTGGTGCAGTGAAAATCAATGACATGAAACCGCGGCTCGGTCAAGAAGGAAAACCGGAAAAAAATGGTGGCATGGAGGAAGAAAGCCCTGCGGCCGGGGACGGTTTTTTCGCTCCTGAGCCTTTTTGCGGATTCAGCCGATGCCTTCGCCGAAATTTCAAAAACTCGGGCATTCGCCCTCAAACAGTTTGAAATTTTCCGGCTCCGGCATCGGCTGAATTTTCCCGCAAAAATTCTCAAT
>JAIPES010000105.1 GCA_021737045.1 Desulfobacteraceae bacterium
TCCAATATCTGCGTTACGCGCAATTTCTCAGAATTTCACGTACGGATAAGTACGCTGCATTCTTCGAAATTGCGCAAGCCTTGATCTTGAACTTTTTACGGCACCATCTAAAGTCAGACTTTTTACGGTGCCATCAAACCATGACAAGAGTCAAAAAAACAGGCCGGGCCACTGACCTGTCAGCGGAGCTGCAATGATCCGGCGGCTTTTGAGAATACTGGCAATTGCCGCAGCCGCAGCAGCCGTTCTGGCGGTTGCAGCCGTCATTGGCGCTCAGGTGTTTCTCAACACAGACACTGCCGGCAGCATGATCCAAAAGCGGATCAACGCTGCCATTCCGGGCCGAATTGACTGGAAAAGTCAAGAAATTTCACTGCTTACGGGCAGCGCCCGGGTGCAGGGCATCCTAATCCTGGACCCGGACGCCCGGCCGGTGATCACAGCTGAAGAAGTATTTGTGGACATCGGCCTGATAAAGCTTTTTTCCGGGTCGATACTGGTGGAAACAGCCACTGTCCGCAGCCCGGGGGTGTTTGCAGAAACCGGGACGGACGGAAAACTCAACATTGTGCATGCATTTGTAACACCCGGGGAGAAAGCCGCCCCGGAAAGCGAGCCCGAAGAAAAAACCTTTACCCGGCAATTCAATGTCCGCATCAGAAAACTGGCTGCAGAAGACGGAACCTTCCGCCTGCAAACCCGGGAACCGGGCCGGCCGCCGGATGTTTTTCTCGAAAAATTCACCGTTTTCGCCCGGGATGTGGACATTGCCGGGCAATCCGGAAGCCTGCAGGCTTCCATCCAAAACGGACAGCTCAATACCGGGGGCATCCGTGCGCCCATTGACCGGTTTGTCCTGGAAGCCGCCCTTGCAGAAGGTCTGCTGGACCCCCTTGAACTCCGGCTGCAGTCGGGAAAATCGGAGGTTTCGGTTTCCGGAAGTGTTGCCGGGCTTTTTTCCGAACCCGCCCCAAACCTGCGGATCCAGGCCCTGGCCGATCTTTCGGAAATCCGGCAGATGTTCCGCCTTGATCCTGAATTTTCCGGCCAAATCAGGCTTTCTGCGAAAGCAAAGGGAAAAATCAACAATCCCCATGTTTTGCTTGAGCTGGATTCAGACGGCTGCCGCCTGCCGGGCGTGGACCTGGGAAAAATTGCCGTCAGGGCTGAGATGCGCGACCGGCAGGTGGATATCACCCGTCTTGAATCCGGTATCTACAAAGGCCTTGCGAGTGCTTCCGGCACCTTAAACCTCAAAAAGGCTTTTCCCCGGGGATTGACAACTCCGCCCTTTGAACCCGAAGCCATGACCGCAGACCTGGCTGTCACGGTTTCAGATCTCCTGCTTTCGGCCATACCGGGCATGGATTCTTTTCAGGGCAATGTTTCCGGCCGGATCGACCTTAAAAGCACGGCCATATTGCCAAAAAACCTGATTGCCGACATGGACGCACAGCTTAAGGCCGGCGGGATTGCCTTTAACAGCGACACTACTGGCCCTGAGATGAACGTCTCGGCCCGGGCCCGCATGGAAAAAGGCGTTTTTCATATCCAGGGCATGAAAGCCGAATCCGCGGACTTTTCCCTGGAAGGCTCCGGGGCCTATGACATTTTCCAAAACAGCCTGGATTTTCAGACCCGTGCCGGCATTTCCGGGCCTGGCCGGCTTGCAGCGCAATTTGGCATAGAAGGGGTTTCAGGAAAAAACGTCACACTGGCCGCAGACATTTCCGGGCATGCGGCCCGGCCCGCTGTTGACGCCGAAATCACCGCCCATGGTCCGGGCTTCATGGATGTGGCCGTTGACCGCATAGAGGCAAAAGCGGAGTTTTCCCAGGGCCGCCTGGAATTGTCCAGGATGCAGGTGGAAAGCCTTTCTTCAAGGGTGGAGATTACCGGCCGTATCCAGCTTTTGGATCCCGGAACATTTCTGCCCGAGCCGGATCCGGCATTGGACCTTTCCCTGCGCACAAACGAAACACAGATCAGCGACTTTGTCCCGCAAATCTCGGGGCTGGCGCAGGTATCGGCAGATATCCGCGGAAGCCTGAAAAACCCGGAAGGCCGGATCACCGCAGCGGCCCGGGATATTCAAACCCCTGTGCAGGACCTGCACGCAATTGAGCTTCAATCCGAAATCCGGGGCCGGCAGATTAACATAGCGCCTCTTGAAATTTTTGTCACACCGGAGCAGTCCCTGCAGGCCCGGGCCCGGATCTCCATGAACCGCAAATACGAACTGCAGATCGGCTCCGATGCCATAGATCTTGCAGCCCTGAACCTGCTGTCGGATATGGACATCCAGGGCAAAGTCCAAATTTCCGCCCAAGGTGCAGGCACCCTGGATGCACCCGGCATGGATGCCCGGATCAGCCTCTCGGCTCTGACTGCGGAAGGCAGGAAAATCCCGGACATGGAGATAAGCGCCGGGCTGGCAGACACAAAAGCAAGCGTGAACATATCCGAACCCTTTGCCGTAAACGGAACCTACGCGCTTTCCACCAGGGATTTCTCGGCTCAGGCACAATTTTCCGGAACACGGCTGGCACCCTTTTTCAGGCTTGCCGGCATGGACGGTTTTTCCGGGGCTGTCACCGGCAGCCTGCGGGCAGAGGGAAACGCGGCAGATATTGAAAACGCGCGCGCAGATCTGAATTTGTCCGATATTGAGCTGGTTTTCCATGAAAAACAAATCCTTTCCGCTACAGATCTTACCGCTTCATTTGAAAACAGGCAAATCACCCTGCCGGAAAACCGCATCTCCCTGTTTCAGGAAGGTTTCCTGACAATCCGGGGTACCGGCGGACTGGACCGAAACATGCGCATCTCTGCGCAAGGCGTTTTGCCGGCAAAGGTTGCCACGCAACTCTACCCTGAGTTCGAGGCGCCTGAGGGACAGGCCCTGCTTTCGGCTGAAATCAGCGGCAGCATTGCTGATCCGGAAATTTTTGCGGAAATCAATCTGCAGGACGCGGGCTTTGCCATTTCGCAAACAGCACAGCGTGTGCATTCGCTTAACGGCCGCATCCGGCTGACACAAAAAGCCCTTACAGTCTCCGGGCTCTCAGGCCGGATCAACCAGGGCGAATTTTCCGTGAACGCAACAGCCGATCTTGACAACTACACACCTGTCAGTACAAACATGGACATCCGGGCCCGGGCGCTGCCCGTGGAAGTGCCCGACACCCTTGACCTGAGACTCAATGCGGATCTCAATTTTTCCGGCACCCCGAACCAAACGGCACTGACAGGCGATATCGTGCTGCTGGAGGGCAACTATTACAGGGATTTTAACCTCAGCCTGCTTCATGCAGCAGGCGAACTGGGCAAGCGAAGACGCCAGAGCCCGGTCCGCAGCCGGATGCCGGATATGGACGCGCCTTTTGTCAAAAACCTGTCCTTTGACGTCTCCCTTGGGCACAGAAACCCCTTTATGGTGGACAACAACGTGGCCCTGCTTACCGTTCGCCCCCAGCTTGCCCTGGGCGGAACCCTGAAAAATCCGGTGCTCACCGGCCGTGCCGAGGTCACCCAGGGCACGGTGTCTTACCGCAACACCGAGTTTGACGTGCAAAAAGGCGTGATCGACTTTGTGGACCCCTACCGGATTGAACCGGAGGTCGACATTCGGGCCGAAGCCGAGGTCAGACAGTGGATCATTGTCCTGACAATCACGGGAACACCCGAGAATCTCGATTTTGCGCTTTCCTCCACCCCGCCCGAGGAAGACGAGGACATCATTTCCCTGCTGGCCACCGGCAGAACCACCCGGGAAATCGGCAGCGGCTCCGGGGGGGCGACCGCGCCCGAACAAATGCTGGCCCGCCTGGTCACCGGCCCCCTGGAAAGCCGGTTGAGGCGGGGCACCGGCCTGGACATCGTGGAGGTGGAATACAGACGAAACGCTACAGAAGCCGAGGAAAGCGAACAAATGCAGGTGACGCTTGGAAAGGAGCTTTCCCGGCGCCTGACTGTCAAATACGGGGTGGAGCGCAAAAGCGGCGAACTGGTGCAGCAGAGCACCGGGATTTACAAGCTTCTGGAAAACCTCTCGGTGAATGCCTTCCAGGACACTGAAGGTGATTTTGGCGGAGAAATGCGCTATCGCCTCGAGTTCCGATAAGGGTGAAAAAATCGCAATGACACAATTTTTCCGCCAAAGTTTTCCTTTTTTCTTTATATGCGGCATTTGCGCCCTGACGATCTGGATGGCGGGGACACCGGCACTTTGGGCCAAACAGACCGGTCTGCCCGGGCCGGTGGTGGATGCGGTGAAAATTGAAATCACCGGAGACCCGGAAGATGCGCAACAACTCTCCGGCATTGCCCGGGGCATAATCGCCGTTAAGGCGGGAAAGCCGTTTTCAGACCAGCGCCTGTCCCGATCCATAGAATCGCTCAAACGCTCCGGGCTTTTTGCCGCCGTGGACATCCCGGACCCGGACTGGACAGCCGATCCCATGGAAGTGGTCTTCCGGCTGACCCCGCGTGAACGGATCCAAAACATCCGGATCAAAGGGGGCTTTCCCCTGCTGGAGCGCGAGATCCGAAACGCCATGACCATTTCCGAAGGAGACCCCTGCGTGCCGGAAGATCTGCCGGATCAGGAATCCCGGGTGGAATCCTTGTTTGCCGGAGAGGGCTATATCCGGCCCAAAGCTTCTGTTTCGGTGAAAAAGGATCCGGACAGCAATCATTGCATACTGGATCTGACAATTGACAAGGGACCGTTTTACCATGTGAAAGCGGTCCGGTTTGACGGAAACCGGACGTTTTCACCGGCCCGGCTCAAGATGCGGCTTTCCACATGGCAGTCTTCCCTGCTGATGGGCGGGCCGTCGCGGTTTGTGGAGGATAAGCTCCGGGACGATATCAAAGCCCTTGAACAGTTTTACCACGGCAAAGGGTTTGCTGAAGCCGAAATTGACACCGAAGTGCAAAAAAAACAGAAAAACGGCAATGTGCGGGTGCGGTTTACAATACATGAGGGCCCGTTGTACGAGATCTCATTTAAGGGAAATCAGGCCTTCTGGAACATGACCCTGAAAAAGGACCTGGTGCTTTTCACCGAAGGCAACAAAAACGGTCTGGGGCTGCGAAAAAGCGTCCGGAACATCAAAAAACGCTACAGATCCCGCGGATATCCGGATGCCCGCGTCAACACACGGGAAGAAGAAATCCGGCCGGAGCAGCCGCCTGTCAAACCCATTGTCTTTGAAATCACCGAAGGCCCTTTTCACATGGTGGAATCTGTTTCTATTTCCGGAAACAGCCGGTTTTCAGACCAGCGCATACAAAATCAGATGCTTACCGCACCGTCGGGACTGCTTTATTCCGGCGCCTACTCAGAAGATGTGCTCAGGGAGGACCTGCGCGCGATCATTGCCCTGTACGCGGAGGCCGGCTACAGAAACGCGCAAATCGATTACAGCGCAAACACCCGCAAGGCCCCGGACAAACCAGACACCATCCTTGTATCGGTGCAGATCGAAATTGATGAAGGCCCGGCGACCATGGTCAGGGATGTCAGCGTGGAAGGCAGGGCACTTATTGACAGGGACCGTGCCATGGACATGCTGGAGATGAAGCCCGGGACCCCGTTTCGGCAGTATCTGGTCAAGGAGGATCAAACCATTCTGGCAGAGGCGGTTTCCGAGCAGGGCCATCCCCACGTGAAAGTTGCCCCGCGCATCTCCATAAGCCAGGACAAAACCGGGGCAGACATTGCCTACACCATTGACCCGGGTCCTGAAGCAAAAATGGGTGAAACCTTTTTTGCAGGCGATTTTCACACCCGCCGCCGGATACTGGCCCGGGAAATGGCCATCAAGCAAGGCGATCCCTTTTCCCTGTCAGATCTTCTGGCCTCCCAGCGCAATATCCGCAGCTTAAATGCCGTGGACACCGCGCGTTTCAAAACCTTCGGCCTGGAGGAAAAGGCGGAGCAGATCCACATGATTGCCGAAATCCAGGAGGTAAAGCCTTATTTTGCGGAACTGGCTCTGGGATATGACACGCGCCGGCAGCTCTATGTCAATGCTGCGGCCGGAAACCGGAACCTGCTGGGTTTAAACAAAACCTTGCGCGCGGAACTGGAATTTTCCCAGATCGGGTACCGGGCAGACCTTGACCTGACCGAGCCGCGATTTTTCGGCACCCGGATTTCAGCGGGGGCCAGCCTGTTCGCGGAGGAAACAGAGGAATTGAACAAGGATTTCGGCATCCATATGTACGGCGCATCCCTGGGGTTTTCCAGAGCCCTGACACCAAATTTAAACGCAGGGCTCAACTTTCGCTACGAATCCCGGGACCAGTACAGAACCGATGACCAGCCCATACCTGAAGACGAAACCGAAGAATACAGGTCCCGCTCCATTGTCACGGTCTCACCCAACCTTCTCTACAACACCACAGACTCGTTTCTGCGCCCCACCCGGGGGGTGCGGGTCTCAGCATCTGTGGACGCATCCCGGGGCATTGACAACGATTTGGACAATTTTTTCAAGTACCGGCTTGACACGCGCTGGTATTATTCCCCGGCAAACCGGCTGACCCTGGCGTTTCATGGCCGGATCGGCCATATCGACCCTTACGGGGACAATGACCGGGTCCCTGAGGATCAATTGTTTTTCCTGGGCGGGACCGCTGACGTGCGGGGATTTTCCGAAAACAAACTGCGCATTGACGAAAACAGCGACCCGGTGGGCGGCCGCACCGCAATCCTGGGCAGCACAGAAGCGCGCTTTGATCTGGGGCTGAACCTGGAAGCCGCGGTTTTCCTGGATACCGGTGCCGTGCGAAACCCCCTTTCAGATGCCGGAAATGATGATTTCCGGACCTCTGCCGGCCTGGGGCTGCGCTATATCACACCCATCGGCCCTGTCGGCGCCATGTACGGCTGGAAGCTCGACCGCCGGGAAGGCGAAAGCCCGGGCGCGTTTCATTTTGCCATTGGATATACATTTTAGCACAGGAGAAAACCCGATGCAGTCAGAGCAGGAGGTTGGCGGCGGAAATCTTCAAAAATTTAATTTCAGCGGATACAGCCTGGTTTTTGTGCTGGGCGCAGCCGCGTTTCTTGTGATGCTGGCAGCCGGCATCACCGGCCCTGCCCGGACTGCAGCAAAGGCGGTACCCGTGGCCACCCTGCTGGTGCTGGTCCTCCGGGACATGGGCGGCTTTGTCCGGATCTGCCTTGCCGGGGCCCTGCTTGGATCAGTGGCCGGCGACATCCTGCTGGACCTGCCATATGATGCCTTGTTTGTCTTCGGCCTGGCCGCGTTTCTGGCCGGACACCTGTTTTACACCCTGCTGTTTTTCCGCTATGCCCGGCTGCCCGGCCGGTTTGAAACCGCCGTGACCGCGGCAATGGTATTTTTTGCCGCAGCCATGATATGGCTGTTTTCCGGCATTGAACCGACACTTTTCAAGCCCGTGGTGCTCTACATCCTGGTGATTGTGACCATGACCATCGGCGCGCTTCTGGTGCCGGCCCCGGACCGGCTCCTGTTTTACGGGGCTTTTATCTTTATCGCCTCGGACGTTGTGCTTGCCGTCAACAAATTTCTGATCCCCGTCCCGGCCGGCCGGATCATCAACATCACCCTGTATTTCACCGCCCAGTACATCATCATCGCCGCAGCCCGGGCCATATGGAAACCATGCCGGCGCGTCAATTAAAAAAACATTCTAAAGATATTCAAAAAATATTTTTCCGGCATTGATTGACAATTTATCTGCCGCGCACTAATATTTTCTTAACTCATTGAAAAAGGGATAAACACAATGAAACAAACAGGGAAAAAAAATAAAGACGTACAGATGTCCATCAAAATGGATCTGGAATTGCGCAATCAGTTCATGGAATTGGCGGAAAGCATGGATCGGCCGGCAGCCCAGATTATCCGGGAATTGATGCGTTCTTTTATCGCCTGCCGAAAAATGCCCAACGCAGAAACCATTGCAGCCATTGAAGCCGTTGAAAACGGAGATGTCAAAACTTATGACAACACCACGGATCTTTACCATCAGCTTGGTATTTGATGGCTCCGCGCAAAATCCATACATCAACCCGGTTTGAAAAGGATACGGCCCTGGCGGTACGCAGGGGCAAAGATACCAGAAAGCTCAGAGCCGCAATTGAACGGCTTGTTGAAAAACAGCCGCTTCCCGGGCAATTTAAAGATCATCGCCTCAAAGGAAACTGGAAAGGGTACCGGGATTTGCACCTGGAACCGGACTGGATATTAATTTACAGGGTCGATGAAGAAAACCTCTGGCTGGTGCGCACCGGCACCCATGCGGACCTGTTTGGGACTTGATATCCATGTCCGATGTTTTTTGCAGGAAGGAAGACCTGCGGTCGGCGTCGGCTTTTTCGCTCCTGACCGTTTTTGCGGATTGATCAAATGCCTTTGCTTAAAATTGACAAACCCGCTCTGCCTTGCTCAAACAGTTTGAATTTTTCACGCAAAAACGCTCAATGTCGCTTCAAAAGCCGACCCCGCCCTTGGACTTCCTTGGAGGCGTTCTTCCCGGTCCAAACCCCGGGATCCAGCATTAACGGCAACTTTTTTTGATGTTGCTTCCAAGACTTGATGGCTTCGTAAAAAGTCTGATTTCAGATGGTGCCGTAAAAAGTTCAAGATCAAGGCTTGCGCAATTTCGAAGAATGCAGCGTACTTAGCCGTACGTGAAATTCTGAGAAATTGCGCGTAATGCAGATATTGGACTTTTTACGGCGCCATCAAGACTTGAATGTGTCGCTCCGGATCCCTTGGTGTGAAACTTTGCACACAGTCGGCCATGATGCCGGCCCGGGGGCGGTTTGCGAGTCG
>JAIPES010000106.1 GCA_021737045.1 Desulfobacteraceae bacterium
TCGCCGAAATTTCAAAAACTCGGGCATTCGCCCTCAAACAGTTTGAAATTTTCCGGCTCCGGCATCGGCTGAATTTTCCCGCAAAAATTCTCAATGTCGCTTCAAAAACCCGCCCCCGCCCTTCGGGCTTCCTTGGAGATCTCTCAAAAATGCGATAACTCCTTAGAACACATTAGAAACACCCTTCCAGGGAATCAACCCTGCACCGATTCAAATTCGGAGGATTTCCAGTTAAAAAGCAATCGCTGCCGCATCTTTCCAGTACGTTGGCCATGGGGCGGGGCGGGGGTGGTTTGTTTGGCTGCATTGGCGCGGTTTCGGCATAAGATCGGACCGGGGCTTTGGCGTCCGGAATTTTAAACTGTCTGAGGCCGTGAGGCCGAGTTTTTAAAATTCCAGCCAATGCCCCGGTCCGATCGCCGAAAGCACGCCGCAGACAAACAAACCAACCCCCGCCCCGGCACATGCGGAAAACCGCCACAAACCGCTTATGCCCTGGTTAGGCCGATACTGTCGTTGTCACGCCTCCTGCGGCGCAGGTGGGGGTTTGGAAAAAGAAAGCCCTGAAAAACACAATGGCAGCGCACTCAGGACAAACTCCGGTTCATGCGACCGCTGCCGTAGCCTTCCAGGTCCATTGTCACATAATCAAACCCGGCCCTGCGAAGGGCGCTGACAATCTTTAAGCGCCGCTCCGGGTTGAGCAGGCGGTCAAATTCCGCCGGGCGCAGCTCAAGCTTTGCCGTATCGCCCAGATGCCGGACCCGGAAACCGGAAAACCCCAGGGCGGTCAGCGTATTTTCCGCAATCTCAATCATTTCCAGTCGGTTGTGCGTGATTTCCATACCATAGGGAATCCGGGATGCCAGACAGGCAGCCGCCGGCCGGTCCCAGTTGGAAAGCCCGGCCTGCCGGGCCATCTCCCGGATTTCCGCCTTGGTCAGGCCCGCATCCCGCAGTGGCGCACAAACCCCCATTTCCTCGGCGGCCTGCATGCCCGGCCGAAAATCGGCCATGTCATCGGCATTGGCCCCGTGGGCCATGCAAATCACGCTTTCTTCGCGCATGAATTCAAACATTTGGGAAAACAGGATCTTTTTGCATATATAACAGCGATTGGCTGAATTTTTCGTAAAATCGCCCACAAACAGTCCTTCCACGCGCACCAGACGGTGGTAAACCCCGAGCATGCCGGCAAGCTTGACCGCTTCATCCACTTCCTGCCGGGGCATCAGGGGCGATACCGCAGTTATGGCCATCACCCGGTCGCCGAGCACCTCCCTGGCCAGAGCGAGCAAAAGACTGCTGTCCACCCCGCCTGAAAAGGCCACGGCAAGGCTGTCAACGTCCTGGATTTGCTGCTGAACCCGCTTTTTCTTTTCATTTAACCGGTTATGGTCCGCCACTGTTTTTGCAATCCTTGTAATTTGTCATTATTCTCTAAGCAGCTTAAAAGAAGGCTGCTGTCCATGCTCACCCCCGGGCTTCGGCCCAGGGAAACGCTTCCAGGCAAGTCCAGGGGCTTCCTTATGTATCATAAAAAAATGTTTACAAAAATCAAAGGTTCCGGTATAAAAATAGTTGATATTTAGAGGATTATAAGGGTTTTTAGCATATATGCCAATTATTTTACCCGATCCACAGAGGAGCTGATATGGGCAAAAAAAGCTTAACCAAATCCACTGCCAAGAAAAAAACAACCACCTCCGCCAAGAAAAAAAACCCTGAGAAAAAAACTGCAGCCGCTTCTGCCAAAAAAGGCAACACCCAGAAAAATACAACCAAGACCAAGTCCAAAAAACCCACATTAAAATCTTTGCGAAAAAAGCAGTTTGACGCCTGGAGCCCGGAAAAGCTGTTTAAGCCCGAGCCGGATCCGGCAGCAAAAAACGCTTTTACCGCCCCGCCGGTAACCGGTGATTACGAAAAGGACCAGGCAGAAACCATCCGGGCCCTTCTGCTGTGGGACCTCAATGAGCCCTCACCCGTGGCCAAAACCAAACCTCCGGAAGCCGAGGCTGAAAAACCGCAGAAGCCGGCCCCTGAAAAACCGGAACCGCCGAAGGAAAAAAAGCCCGAGCCTGAGCCGCCCAAAAAACAGGTACCTGTTGAAGAACTGCTGGCAAAAAAATTTGATCTGTGGCAGCCGGAAACCCTCTATGTGCCGCCGGAAGACCAAGACCGGAAAAATTTTACCGCCCCGACGGTAACCGGTGATTACGAAAAGGACCAGGCAGAAACCATCCGGGCTCTTTTGATGTGGGACATCAACGAGCCTTCACCCGTGGCCAAAACCAAACCTCCGGAAGCCGAGGCCGAAAAACCGCAGAAGCCGGCCCCTGAAAAACCGGAACCCCCAAAGGAAAAACCGCCCGAAGCCGAATCCAAGGCCGAAAAAACGCCCGAACCGGAAAAAAAACAAACATCCGAAGCCCAGCCGGATCCGGAAAAAAAGCCTGAAAAGGCCGAAAAAAAGCAAAAACCGGAAAAATCCGAAAAAGCCAAAGCTTCTGAAAAACCGGCTTCCAAAAAGGATTCTGACACCGGCGGTAGCGGCGGCGCAGCCGGTCCTCCGGGCGGGCCTCCGGAGCCGCCCAAACCCCCTGTTGCAGAGAAAAAAGAGCCGCCCCTGGATCCGAAACTCATGGCGCTTATCGCAATTGTGGGACTGCTTTTTCTGCTGATCATCGGGGCGAGCTTTAGGAATGGGGACAACTACTATCTCAAGCAGACCCATTCGGCCCTGGAGATCTGGAAAGGCAAGTTTTCGCCCCGGGGCCAGGAAAAAATCGTGACCCTGCCCGGCCAGCAGATGCCAGAGAAAGAAAAGGAAATTTATTCCAAAAAAGAAGCCCTGAGCCTTGCATTTAACCATTACATGGACCGGGCAGACGCCCTGAGCGAGGCCGAGGATCTCATCGACTTTCAAACCATCCGGGAAAACCTGGAGAAAGCCAAAAAATACGCCACCACCGACCAACAGAAACAACGAGTCAACCAACGGCTGGAAACCATGGATTTTCTGATGCTGCTCTACAAGGCCAATGTTGCGGCTGAAAAACAGACCCTGGAAAGCCTTGAAAACGCCATGGAGTTTCTGGACCGGGCAGCCGCCCTTGACATCAGCGAGCAGGCCCGCCGGGCCCTGGAAGATCGAATGGCAGCAATCCAGGAGTCCGCCAGCGCTCTGGAAAAAGAGGCGGCAGCAGAAAAAGCAGCCGAAGCCGAACAAGCCGCCAAAGCAGAAAAAGCAGCGGAAGCAGAAACAACATCAGAGACAAAACAAGCCGAAAAAGATCAGCAGCAAGACGGGCAACCCGCCCCGGAGCCAAACGGGGACGCAGCTGAAACAACGGAAACGGAAGCGGATAAAGATTCAGACAAACAATCCGTACAAGACGCCAAAGACTCTTCCCAAGACTCCGATGACCCCGGAACCCGGCCCGAGTCCGAGCAACAGTAGACATACTGATCCAAAGCCACACCCGCAAAAAAAAAAGCGGGCGCCCAAAGCGTCCGCTTTTTTTGTCTCCAGAGGTCATGCATACAAATGGCAGCACACGGTGCGATCCCGAAGCCGTGTCTGATCAGGCGAGGTATGCCGGCACACCTCCATTGCTTTCGGGCAGCGGGGATGAAAATGGCAGCCCGGCGGCGGATCAGCCGGCGACGGTGTCTCGCCTTTGACCTGTGCGGATTCTGCCCGCTTTTGCCCGGCTACCGGAAGTGCGGCAATGAGCATTTGCGTGTAGGGATGGCAGGGATCTCCGATGATCTGCGCCGTGGTGCCGGCCTCCACAATCCGGCCCAGATACATCACCGCCACCTGGTCGGCGATATTGCTGACCACTCCCAGATCATGAGAAATAAACAAATAGGAAAGATGATGGGCTTCCTGCAGGGTCAGCAGCAGGTTGATCACCTGGGCCTGAATGGAAACGTCTAAGGCGCTGACCGCCTCATCACAGATCACCAGGTCCGGCCGCAGGGAAACCGCCCGGGCGATGTTGATCCGCTGGCGCTGGCCTCCGGAAAACTCGTGGGGAAAACGATAAATCATGGCCTTGTCAAGTCCCACTTCCGCCATCAGCCTGCTAGCATGCTCCTGTTTTGTGCCTTCGAGCATGCCGAATCGCTCCAGCCCTTCGGTGATAATATCCATAACATTCATGCGCGGATTCAGCGAGGAAAGCGGATCCTGAAACACCACCTGCAGATGCCGCCGCATCTGATCCATCTGCTTTCGGGACAGGTAAAGCAGGGGCCGGCCCCGGAAGCGCACATCACCGGCCGAAGCGGTTTCCAGCCCCAGCAGGGTCCGGCCCAGAGTGGTCTTTCCGCAGCCCGACTCGCCCACCAGGCCCAGGGTCTGATTCTGCTCCAGGCAGAAACGCACCCCGTCCACAGCCCGGATGCGCTGGGGTTTGCCGGAAAACAATCCCTTTTTCGTCTCAAACCAGGTTTTCAGATCCGAGACCTCCAGCAGGAAATCATTGGCCGGGTCCCATTTGCCGTCCGGGTTTGCAACGGTTTTTTCCCTCATCAGGCCTCCTTGTCCGGATAGACCAGAAAACATGCAGCCAGATGGTCTTTGCCGCAGGTTACCAGGGCGGGATCCTGGGTGCGGCATCGGTCAAACACATCCGGACAGCGGTCCTGAAACCGGCATCCGGCCGGATAATCCAGCGGTGACGGCACCTGGCCGGGGATGTCGGTCAAATGATTTCGGCCGCCGGCCAGTTTTGGAATGGCGGCCATCAGCCCCCGGGTATAGGGATGGGCGGGTGCGGCAAAAAGGGTTTCAATGTCTGCGGTTTCCACGATGCGCGAGGCATACATGACAATGACCCGATCGCACATCTCCCATACAACCCCCATGTCATGGGTGATGAGCAAAAGCGATGTCTGGTTCTGCATCATCTCCCGGATCATGGCAAAAATCTGGGCCTGGGTGGTCACATCCAGGGCGGTGGTGGGCTCGTCTGCGATTACGAGCTTGGGCGACAGCATCAGGGCCATGGCAATCATCACACGCTGCTGCATACCCCCTGAAAGCTGAAAGGGATAGGCATCCATCCGGGATTGCGCATCCGGGATTCCCACCTTTTGCAGCCAGGATACGGCATATTCCCGGGCGGCTTTTTTCGACATCCGGTGGTGGAACCCGATGGCCTCTGTCAACTGCCGGCCGATGCGGTGGAGGGGGGAAAGCGCGGAAAGCGGTTCCTGGAAAATCATGCTGATTTCATTTCCGCGCACCGCCCGCAGTTCCCGGGTGTTGATCTGCAGCAAATCCCTGCCGTCAAAATGAACCGACCCGGACACAATCCGGCCCGGCGGGGAGGCAATCAGCCGGGTCAATCCCAGGGCGGTCACGGATTTACCGCACCCGGATTCCCCCACCAGCCCGAGGCTCTGCCCTGCGCGGATGGCAAATGATACCCCGTCCACGGCCCGGATCACGCCTTCATCTGTGGCAAATTCGATCGCCAGATTGTCTACGGAAAGCAACGCCTTCATTTTCATTCCTCCCGGATGACCCGTCACCCGTCACCCGTCACCTGTCACCTGTCACCTGTCACCTGTCACCCGTCACCTGTCACCCGTCACCCGTCACCGCTTTTCACTCCATCCTTGTATATTGCTTTGGATCATAGGCATTGCGAACCCCCTCGCCAACAAACACCCCCAGCAGCATCACCGTAAAAAGGGCAATGGAGGGATAGACAATCAGCCACCAGGCCCATCTGTACTGCTGGGCCTCAAACAGCATCTCCCCCCAGGAGGCCGTGGGCGGCGGCATGCCGAAGCCCAGGTAATCCAGGGCCGCAAGCGCCCCAATGGCTCCCACCAGGGAAAACGGAAAAAACGTAATCACCGGCACCAGGGCATTGGGCAGGATGTGTCTGAAAATGATTTTTCGGGACGAAACCCCCATGCAGCGGGCGGCCTCCACAAACGGCCGTTTTCTAAGGCTCAGAAACTCGGCCCGGATGTAGTAGGATATCCCGATCCAGTTAAACAGGCCGTAGCAGACCAGCAGGAGTTCAAAGCTTCTGCCGTAGATCGACCCCATGAGAATCATGACATATAAGAACGGCAATGCGTTCCAGATCTCCACAAACCGCTGGGCCGTAATATCGAGTTTTCCGCCGTAATAGCCCTGGACCGCGCCGGCGGCCACCCCCAGGGACATGGAGGCCCCAACCAGAAGAAGCCCAAAGCTCATGGCAATGCGCATGCCGTAGACGATCCTTGCCAGCACGTCCCGGCCTGCGGCATCAAGGCCCAGGGGATGGCCGGCCACCGGCGGATAGGGAAAACGCACATCCTCTTTTTCAAACCCGGCAATGTACTGCCGGCCGTCTGCCACCACCCGGTAATCGGCCACGGGCGCATCAAATCGTTCGGCAGCCAGGCTTTTGATCACTTCCTGCTCGGCCCGGCTGATTTTTTCCCACAGCCCGGGCCATTGACCGGCGGGCTGCAAGTCCGGCGTCAAAGAAACGGTTATATCCCCGGCGTCTTTCATGGCCGGCTCGTATATGAGCATGCGCACGGTTTCCGGCGTTCTGTCTCTGGGCTCATATTCGGCCAGAACGCCGGTATAGGTTTGGCCGTGCTTGTTTTCCAGGTCAAAAGAGACAAAGGGCGCAGCCTGATTGGCAAACCGCTCGGCCAGAGCCCGGGTGAGTTTTTTCGGCAGATCAAAATAATCGCTCAGGCGGCCTGGGGGTGATTTGTTCGGCTCTGTGCGGGTGAAAAATGAAAGCAGGCGGCCGTCGGCGATTTCCAGATCCGGGCCGATATCCGCGCTCGCCACCCTGGGCTCTGCTGAAAAGCGAAGTGTGACCTGATTTTCCACATCAATGCTTTTGGGATCAACACTCTGGTAGGGTCCGTGGGGGTGCGGGACAAACAGCATGAAATTGTCGTCATTTTCGGCAAATGCCGGCGATTGCGCCAGGGCCTTGTAATCCGGCCTGGTCTGGCGGCCGCTTCCGGTAAACACATCCTCGGCGTAATAGGAAAATATCGGAAAAAAAAATCGGCCCTCAAAGCGAACATACAAGGGCGTGGCATTGCATAGAAGCTCGGCTGCAAGGCTTGCACCGTAGAGAATCACCAGCAGCCACAGGGAAATCCAGGCCCGTTTCATGGACCGGAAGCGTGCCAGGCGTTTTCGTGCAACCGGGTTTCGGAGAATCATAAAATCACTGCTTCCGGAAATTGATCCGAGGATCAATGATCACGTAGAGAAAATCCGCCAGCACGTTTCCCAAAAGCCCCAGAATCGAGGTCAGGGCCAGAATACCCATGAACACCGGATAATCCCGGCCAACGATGGACTCCAGACTCAGCCGGCCCATGCCCGGGATTTCAAAGACCTGCTCGATGATCACCGAGCCGGCAAACATTACGGTTAAAATCCCGCTGATGCCCGTGGCAATGGGAATCAGGGAGTTTCTCACCGCATGGCCCCAAACCGCCCGGCCAAAGCTGCCGCCCTTGGCCAGCACGGTGCGCACGTAATCCCGGCTGATCTGCTCGATAAGCGAGTTTTTCATCAGCAGAGTCAAAATGGCAAAATTTCCGATTACATAGCAGAGCACGGGCAGAAACATGTGCATGAAAATATCATGGATTTTGCTGAAAAAACTTAACCGGGCGTAATTTTCCGAATGAAACCCGGCAATGGGAAAGACATCCCAGAAGGCATCCACGGTGCCGCAAAACAGCATTTTCAGCACCATGCCCAATGCAAACGGGGGGATGGCATAGCCCACAAAAACGGCTACACTGGAGGCCAGATCAAATGCGCTGTTATGCCGCAGGGCCTTGGCAATGCCCAAAGGGATACAAACCAGATAGGACAGCACAAACCCGGTGATCCCGAAAATCAGTGACACCTGGAACCGCTGTTGGATCAGTTCCCAGGCGGTTTTTTCCGGGAACCGGTAGGAATACATCTGCATGCCCACTTTGTCATCGATCAGCCAGTTCCAGTAGCGTACATACACGGGCTTGTCAAAACCGTAGTAAGACTCGATCTGCCTGCGTTGTTTTTCGGAAATGCTGGCTGAAGCGCCTTCTCCGGAAGTGGTCTCGCCGGTGCCCATGCCCCGCATCTGCATGATGGCCTGCTCCACGGGCCCGCCGGGGACAAACTGGATAAGGGCAAAACAAAGCACTGTAATGCCGAGAAACGTCGGGATGATCAGCAGCAGGCGTTTGACAAAATAGTCCAGCCGTTCCATGAATTGCCGGTTTCAGAAGGGGTTTGCAAACAAGCGGCATGCCGCCGGACAAAATACGGTAATGCATCCAGGCTCATCAATACCGTATCTCAACCCGTTTTTCAAGGCCACAGGGAAATTCTTACGTCACCCGATTTATCCCATCTGCTACGTCAGCCGATGTTTTGCATAGCAGACGATGGCTCCGCATCTGTGATTTTCGCATGATGCCGACCCGGTGGCGGTTTGCTCCCTGCTGACCGCTTGCGCGCTCAATGCGACTCGCAAACCACCCCCGGGCCGGCATCATGGCCGGCTGTGTGCAAAGTTTCACACCAAGGGAGTCTCCGAGTCTTAAAAAGCGTTTTACCGCGTCCGCTGTTGTTGCAGGAAGGAAGCCCTGCGGCCGGGGTCAGTTTTTTCGCTCCTGACCGTTTACGGATTCAGCCAATGCCTTCGCTTAAAATTTCAAAAACTCGGCCTGTCGGCCTCAAACAGTTTGA
>JAIPES010000107.1 GCA_021737045.1 Desulfobacteraceae bacterium
GCCAGGGCATGCTTGTCCAGTTCGGCGCGGTGGCGCTTTCAGAAGCAATGAGAACAAAGCCGGCAGTCACCCAACAGCTCTGGATGGCAGCCTACGGGGCGGGCGCCCAGGTGGGCATGCTTTTGCCATACAGCCGGCTTCACGAAAAGGAGGCAGATCGCCTGGGGCTGGTCTTCATGGCCATGGCCGGGTATGATCCGCGGGAGGCCGCGGATTTCTGGCAGCGCATGGCTGCAGAAAAAGACGGCAAGAGTCCCCCGGAATTTTTGAGCACCCACCCGGCAGATGATAAGCGCATCGCCAACATCCGGTCCATGCTTCCCGAGGCCTTGCGGTATTACAGAAGACAGCAATAATTCAGACCGCTCCTGACCGCCCCCGGCCCGAAGCCCCGGGGCGCGCTTTTTCTCGGGGACGGAACGCCTTTTTATCAGCATGCCCGATTTCGCCGCAGACAGGCGCATACACACTCCTCAAACCCTGCGCCCGCCCTGCCGCTGCTGGGTAATTTTTTCGCACACCTGCCGCATAACTGAATAAAATATGCCGACCGGCAACGCCTTCCCTCGTGTAACAATTCGAACATGATCCATTATTTCAATATATTATATCAAAGTCCGCCGACTTGGCACATCCCTTGCTCTGCCCTGGATAAACCTGTGCACCCATAACAGTATTTATCCAGGAAGCCAATGACCTCTGTTTTCTTAAAAATGATCAAGGCGCGGGCATGGGAATTGTCCCTGACCGCCTTAATCATCGCCGCATTGATTGCCGCGATGTCGGCCCAGACGTCTCTGTCCGGATATTCCGAAAAACGAATCCATGAATACGCCCACAAAATCGGCGGCAACATTTTGATCATCCCGGCGGAGACCGATATCAGACAATTTTTCGGGATGCGCGGCGATCAGGAACTCATGCCGGGAGGCTTTCCTGAAAAACTCCTGGAATCCCCGGTCGGCAAAAAAATTCAGGCCATCCGGGCGGAACTGTTTGGCCAAACCCGCATCAACAATCAGCCGGTGCCCCTGATCGGCACCCGACTCATCCGCAGCGGCAAGCAAAACCTTTCAATTCAATCCGATCAAGCCCTGATCGGGAAAATGGCGGCGGAAAAGCTGCAGGTATCGGCAGGAGATTTTATAAAAATCTCCGGTCCGGGCAAGGAGCGCACACTTGAGGTGAACAGAATCCTGGACAAAGCACCCGACGGCCTTGACACGGGTGTATTCGTGGATCTCGGGGCAGCCCGGAAAATTCTGGGAAAACCAGACGGCCTCGGCGCCATGCGGGTTTCGGGTTGCTGGTGCGACACAGACATTTCCGGGCTGGCGGCAGACATTGAAAAAAATCTGCCCGGAACACGGGCATTGACCGTCAAGGGCGTAATCAGCGCCCAAAAAGACATGATTGATACCGTGGCACAATATTCATCCCTGATAAATATCCTGGGCGGCCTTTTCATTGCACTGATTGTCGGACTGAGCATCTATTCGCAGACACGCGGTCAACTCAAAAATATCGCCCTGCTATTGGTCGTCGGGGCCCGGCCGTGGATGATCGCGGGGTTATTTGTATGCCTGGCCGCACTGATCGGTCTTGCCGGGGCAATACTGGGATGGATACTCGGGGTTGCCGTGACACCGGGGATTTCAGAATTGCTGCTCGGCGAGACCATCCCGGCCGCAGGTACAAATCTTGGATGGGTGGTTTTTTCCGGCGTTTTGCTGTCAGCTGCAGCAGCGCTCTGGCCCGCCCTGGCAGCGTCCAGGTGCCACCCGGCAGACATTTTCCGGAAGGTTTGATATGATACTGCAATTAAACGACATTCGAAAAGAATTCAAAGGCAGATCCAATCACAGCGTGCTGGCTGTGGACGATGTTTCCATGCAGGTGGAAGCGGGCGAATTTATTGTCGTCAACGGAGCCTCGGGCAGCGGCAAAAGTACCCTGCTCTTTACAATGGGCGCCATGCTGCCGCCCACAAGCGGGCAGGTCGTCTGCGACGGAACAGACCTGTATGCATTATCCCCGTCTCGACGTTCGAAGATGCGAAACCTGCGCATCGGCTTCGTCTTTCAGACATTCAACCTGATTTCCTATCTCAATAGTCTGGAAAATGTTGCTTTTCCGGCACTGTTGGCAGGATCGTCCAAAAAGGCGGCCATGCAGCGCGCCGAAGATCTGCTCAACCGCCTCGGACTTGGTGAGCGGCTTTCCCACCTGCCTGTCGAACTCAGCGTCGGTGAACGACAGCGCGTGGCCATCTGCCGTGGCCTGGTCAATGCGCCGGATATCCTTCTGGCAGATGAGCCGACCGGAAACATGGACCCGGAGCTGACCCAAGAAACAATGGAGCTTTTTCGCGGCATCAACCGGCAGGGCCAGACCATAGTAATGGTGACCCATAACCCGGAACTATCTGAGACCGGGAACCGGCATGTCCTTATGGAAAAGGGCTCGATCCGGGCGGAACGTATCGTTTCAGCGGAGGACAAGGCCCTGTGAGATCCATTCTCTGGATGACATACCGGGAGCTATCCGTCCGGAAAGCGTCGTTTATTATCGGCCTGACCATGTGCGGCCTGCTGATTTCCATGTTTGTTTCGATCGAATGGAGCCTGAGAAGCAGGGGAAACCGGGTACAGGGCGATATCGACCAGATGGGGCCGGGCATTGTCGTCGTGCCCCCGGACAAATCGATTGCGGACTTGCGACAGTTTGACCTGGGCTCCCGGTATTTCGGAACACGGGAACTTGTGGACCCGCTGATTGCTCGATTATCCCCCCATACCCGGGCAGTTGATGTACGCCTGTCCGTTCGTATACCAACAAAAGACGGCAAGCTGCCGGTAGTGGGTATTGATCCGGCCCGGGTGGTAAGCCCGCACGAGACTTTGCGGCAGCTTGGGAAAAACGAGGTGGCAATCGGAAGAGAGCTCGGCCGGCGGCTGGACAAACAATCCGGGGATGTAATCCGGATTGCCGGATCGGAGTTTTCCGTAAAAACAATTCTGCCTCCGGCCGGAGACCTGTCGGATCTGGCGGCTTTCATGCCTGTCTCCCGGCTGCAGGCTGTCACCGGCAAAATCGGGAAGGCCAACGTGATCCGGATCTTTCCCGAAAGCGGCCGTGACTTTGCTGAGATCCGGGAACTGCTTACGGATTACGGCAGCCGCCTCCATGCTGTTGCCATCGACAGGGGAGAAATCGCCGAAACCCGCATACCGCAAACCCTGGCCTCCCATCGTTATGCCGTCTATGTGCTGCTGGGGGTGTTTCTTTCCTTTTCGATGGCAATCTGGACTTACCTGGATTCGGCACAAAGATTAATAGAACTTGCCACGGTCGCCGCAGTCGGATGTTCGCCTGCGGGCCTGGTCGGCCTACTTGTGGGCCGTTCGGCAGTGGTCGGGGCCGGGGGCGCACTACTCGGGGTCGCCTTGATCGGTGGTTCCAAATGGATCACGGAAGGCGCATTCCCGGGCTCGATCACGGACTTGTCCGACCTGCTGGCAACAGCCCTGTGCGGCGCCGTTTTTTTCAGCGTCGCCGGTGCCGTGCCAGTGGCCCTGAATATGTCCGTGCGGAATTATGTCGGCTTTCTGCAGAATTAAACATTCGGGGAAAGCATGAAATAACAAGCTGATCAATATGTGTCTGTCATTTCGCAAGTGACGGGAACTATGGGGAATTTAAAAATGAGACCGATCAGAATGATGTTTGCAATGGGAACGCGATCCGAGGCAATCCGGCTCGCACCGTTAATACGAGAGGCTGAAGACCGGAAACCGGTGTTTGAAAGTACTGTTGTGCTGACCACGCTGGACCGGGAAGGCCTGGATGATGTGTTCACCACTTTCGACATCCAGCCGGATCTGAAATTGAATCTCATGTCGCACCCGCAACGGCTATCACCTGTTTTCTCCGGCTTTCTCCGACCGATGGAGGAGGTGATCAAAAACCGGAATCCGGAAGTGCTTCTCATCGAAGGCGGATCCCAAACATGTGTTGCCGCCGGAGAAAATGCTTTTTACGCTGGCCTGAAAGTCGCTCATGTCGGCGCAGGGCTTCGCAGCGGCGACAGGGACACGCCTTTTCCCGATGAACTGGAGCGGCGGTTTGCAGCAATCCTGTCGGATTATCATTTCGTTGCCACGGAAACCGCCAGGCAGAACCTGATTGCAGAGGGCTGTGATGAAAACACCATTTATCTTACCGGCCATCCCGGCATTGATGCACTGGCCCGGGCACGGAAGCACCTTCCGCCCTCGCACCGTATCCGGTCATACCAGAGTATTCTCCGGGATTTTTCCCGCATGGTGCTTGTCACGTGCAATCGTTCGGAAAATCTCGGCCGCCCTATGGCTCAGATCTGGAAGGCATTCAAAATCTCGGCAATCCAGAACCCGGATACCGCCTATGTATATCCGGTTCATCCAAACCCGGAATTATGGCACCAGGTGGAAAAAACCCTGGGCGGTATTTCGAATTTTTTCCTGATGCCCCTGTTGCCCTACCCGGAGTTCTGCTGGCTGATGCAGCAGGCCCACATTATTGTCACGGATTCCGGCGGGGTTCAGGAAGAGGCCGTGGCACTGGGCAAACCCGTTCTGGTGACAAATCTCAAAACAAACCGCCCGGAGACCGAAGCCCGGGGCCGGGCCAAACTGGTAGGGCATGACGTCAATCCGCTTTTGACCCATATTCATCTGCTGCTCCACGACAAGCAGACATATCGGCAAATGTCCGGAGAATGCGGCCTTTACGGGGAAGAAAGCGCCTCCGGGAAAATTCTTGATGTCCTCGAAAACGACCTTTGCGATTGAATAAGCGCATATCGCATTATTCTACAACTACTGTCCAACGAAAGGAGCCAGCATGCCAAAATTACTGCTTTCATTAATTGTTTTCATGGCCGTGATAACTGCAGTCGCTGTGCATACAGTTCCGGGCGACCGGGGGGACTCCCGGCGGCCCGAAACCGGGCCCGAGGCGAGCGTCGATCACCCGGTCCACGATTTCGGTACGGTGCTGGCGGGCAAATCCGTGCAGCATGAATTCGTAATCCGCAACACCGGAGATGCGCCGCTTGAAATCCTGTCGGTTAAAACCGGGTGAGGCTGCACCACGGTCGAAACCCCCGACCGGATCCTTCCCGGGAAGGAAGGCGTGCTGAAAATCAAAGTGACATCCGGAAGAACACACCGGCAAAAAAAGATCATCAAGCAGATCCGGGTTCGGACCAATAGTCCGGAACACAGCACCATTGTGCTCAAGATCACCGGCAAGGTCAGGCCCCGCGGGCCCGCATCGAAGCCGGCCGGCAGTTACCCGCCGGGATCCTGAGCACGGAAGATCACAAAAGCGCTCCGGATCCTGCTTTATTGAAAGAAGAATGTATTTATCCAACTAAAAAAGGAGAAAAACAATGCACAAAAAACTGATATTTCTTGTTCTGTTCGGCCTGCTGGCCGCGGCGACATTTACAGGATGCGGTCCCGGCAGATATTTTAACGGGGGCGGCTGCCTGGTTTCATCGACGCAAAGCCCGCCGCCAGTGGGACTTTCGCAGACCCTCTAAACCATACCCCCGGCGGGATCCAGACAGCCGGCACGGATGCAGCAACCACATCGGTCGCAGATGTCTGGGCCCCGCTTTTTTCCATATTCCCACGCCACAGCACGGAGAGCACATATGATGGCACGATCGATCCCGTTGCCGACGAAATCGATGCCCAAAAACCGTTTGATAACTGAACCGGCCCGGGCAAAGAGCCCCGGAAAGCATCACCGTTTTCTCAATGCCGAAAGACCGAAGGCCGCAACCAGAGAAACTGCCGTGGTTCAACTCCGGCCAAAAGATGGAACCTTTTAAATGCGCTGAACGTCTGTCTTTTTCAGGGAAAATACGCCGCAACGCACACATTACAATTCTGTTGGATTCAAGATGCGAAAAAACATTACGCCAGGCGCGGACCGTGGAATGGATTTGCCCGAAACGACTTCGCACAGGACAAAGACCCGGGGGGTGGATGGTCGCACCGACGGGCCCCATCCGGATCTGATCAATCAAATCAGCCAGTTCAATGATCTGGACACGATTCTCGAAAAGGTGCTTTTCGAGGCAAGAATGATGGCCGGAGCCGATGCCGGTTCGGTTTACATAATACACGGCAACAGACTGAAATTCAGTGCTGTGCAAAATAACAGTTTATTCCCGGCGGCAGAGACCGATATCCGGCTTGAGCAGTTTATGGATACGTCATTGCCGCTGACAAAAGATTCCATCGTCGGCTGCAGCATTCTTACCGACCGGATCCTGGCCGCCGATGATGCCTACCGGCTCCCCCCGGATTTTCCTTGTGCCTTTGATGCCACACATGACCGACGATCCGGCTACAGGACGAAATCAATCCTGACCATTCCACTCAAGATCTTCGAAAACAGAGTGGTGGGGGCCATACAACTGATAAACGCAAAAAATCGCCGGGGAGAAGTGATTGCTTTTTCCGCTAAAAACAAAGCTCGGGTTCCTGTGTTTATAAGGGGTGTGGCAGGAGCTATTGAGAAGGGTATGATTTACCGGGGGTGGATACTGCGGGCTTTGAAAATGGCCGAGCTTAGGGATCCTTTTGAGACGGGGATGCATGCGCAGCGGGTGGGTATCTATTCGGCTTCGATCTACAAACAATGGGCCCGAAAAAGAGGTATATGTGGAAATGAGATCCAGCACACGGCAGACCTGATCCGGCTGGCTGCCATGCAGCATGACGTCGGAAAACTCGGCATTCCGGACGCGATTTTAAAAAAACCCGGGAAACTCACCAGGGACGAGTACGCTGAAATGAAATGGCATACAATCTATGGCTACCGCCTTTTTGCCGATAATATGACGGATCTCGATCAAATGAGCGCCGAAATCGCCCTGAATCACCACGAAAAATGGAACGGCGGCGGATATCCCGGCTCGGCCGGGGGGGCGCTGATTGAAGAACCGATGTCTGGAAAGTCCAAGAAAGGAATGGAGATTCCCTTATCTGCGCGTATCACCGCTCTGGCCGACACCTTTGACACCCTGTCCTCGGAGCGCTGTTACAAGCCGGCATGGAAAGACGCGGATATCCGGGACGAAATTCGGAAAAACACCGGCACGGATTTTGATCCGGAAGTTGTGGCAGCCTTCTTTGATATCTTGGAAGACATCAAGAAAATCCGCTGCCGGTACAGGGAAGCGGACCAATAAAATATTCGCGCCCGTGTAACCCGCCAACGTAGCGTTTTGTATCCGACACCCCCGGGGGGATGAAAAGACTATGACCGGGTATCGTAATATTGTAAATGTTGATTATGGCCTTAATACTACAACTCATCTCAAAAGAGACTAGACAATTGATATTCGGGAGGCATTCATGGATGGCAGCTTCGCACCGGCAAAAAAGGGGGTCTTGCTGTCGGCAATCCGCACAATAGATGGCATCAGGTTTTCTTTGCAGGGAGGTAAAGACTGGGCCGCCGATAACGAATCGTATCGACAGGTTTGCGGGTGGCGTCAGATTGGGGAAAAAGCCCCAGCTATTACAGTGTCGCAGATTAAAGCTTCTGCTGATAAGAATGGATTCAACTAAAAACCACAGGTCTTACTTGCAGCAGCGGCGATCCTTTTTTATTGACGAGCCGAAATTCTATCACTATATTACAATTTAACGATTTATTGGACGATTTGCGGATCACCGAAAATTCCGGAAAACTTATTGGAAGCAGATCATGAAAGCATTCACAAAGGTCATGAAGGCCCTGTCTGATCCAACCCGGGTCAAAATCGCAAAAATGCTGCAGCGCAGAAAAATGTGCGTCTGCGAAATCCAGGAAGCCCTGGGCATCGCCCAGTCCACGGCAAGCAAGCACCTGAAAATCCTGGAAGAAGCTGGACTGGCGACCTACAAAAAAGACGGCCTGTGGGTGAACTACACCCTGGCAGACGGATCTGACAGTCCGTATGCGGCCAGCATGATTGGGAACCTGAGACACTGGCTCGAAGACGACCCGGAAGTGGGCGAGCTGGTACGCCGGCTTCCGGAAATCCGGCGCGAGGACATCTGCTGTACCCGTACCCCCCGGGCCAGACAGGCACGGGGCTGAATTTTTTCCAAAAAGAGGAGTTTAAAATGGATATCAAAGTACTGGGCCCTGGCTGCCCGAAATGCGCCCAAACCGAAGAAACCGTCAAGCAGGCCATCGCAGAGGCCGGCACGGAGGCAAACGTGGAAAAAGTCACCGACACCATGGAAATTGCAAAATACGGGGTTTTCGGCACGCCGGCCGTAGTGGTGGACGGAGAGGTCAAGTCCGTGGGCAAAATCCCGAAAAAAGAAGATATACTGAAGTGGATCAAATAAACGCATCGGAAAAAGAACAAATGACCGAATCGACCGCCAAAAAGCTTCCCCTGCTGGATCGTTTTTTGACGCTATGGATCTTTCTGGCCATGGCTGCAGGGGTTTTGTCCGGCTATTTCTATCCGGGGGTCACGGACCTGCTGGATCATGTGACCGTGGGCACCACAAATATCCCGATCGCCGTGGGCCTGA
>JAIPES010000108.1 GCA_021737045.1 Desulfobacteraceae bacterium
TGGATCAGGGCGTCTTCATCGATTTCAATGCCCATTTCCCGGTATTGGAAATACGGGGCATCTTTCATAAACAGCATCACCAGCACAAACACCGCCAACACAAACCCCACCCAGACAATGTAGGAAAACTTCAGCCCCATTGCCGCCACCATGGCAGGCAGCAGCATGGCAAACAGGCCCGGGGCGAGATTGCCCAGCCCGGCATAGGCGGCCAGGGCCGCGCCCTGTTTTTTTTGTGGATACCAGTAGGAAACCGTGGGAATGCCCACCGAAAATATGGCAATGCCGCAGCCGCACAAAACGCCGGCAAGTAAAAACAGCGGAAACTGTGCGGCCTCAGGCTCGGGAAACAGGGCAAACAAAAGCGCAAGGCCGATAATGCCCGCGCCTGCCAGGCCCAGCAGGATAAGGATGGGCTTTTTGCCGCCCATGCGGTCCACGGCCGCGCCAAAGGGAATGCGCAACAATGATCCGGTCAGAGATGGCGAGGCCGACAGCACGCCCATGAGCACGGCGTTGATTTCCATGGATTCCTTTATGCGCGAGACAATGGGCCCGAAGGCCGAGACCCCGGCAAACCCGGCAAAAAACGCGAGCGTGGTCCATGTCAGAGCCGCGCTCCGGGTGGACCGGGCATAGCACACCGCACCGTTTTCATTGCTGTTTTCATCTGCCATGACCTAGGCTCCTTTTGCGCCGGGTGATTTTCTAAAGATCACGTAGCTTCGGTACAAGTAGGTCACGGGCGCACTCCATATATGCACCAGCCGGGTAAAGGGCGAATAGGCCAGAAGCAGAAACGCACTTAGGATATGAAGCTTGTAGGACACCGGCACCGGGGCCATGAGCGCGGGATTTGGAGCCAGGACCACGATGCTGCGGATCCAGGGGGCCACGGAGTAGAGCACGTCATAATGGGTGAATATCACGTTGTAAAGCCCCAGCCCGGAAACGATCAGGAGCATGCCCAGCAAAACATAGTCATGGACCGAGGTGTTTGCCGCAATCCGGTCCTGGCGGACTCTTCGCACCAGCAGCCAGATCACTCCGGGCACCATGAGCAGCCCAGCCACCAGGCCGGCCCAGTGGGCCATGAAATTGTGGGCCGCGGCATTGACGCCGAAGACGTCATAAATACGCTGGGGAATCAGCATGCCGCCGGCATGGCCCAGCAGGGTCAACAGCGCGCCCCAGTGAAAAATGGTAATGCCGCCTTTGAGGCTGTCCTTGTGGAGAAACTGGGAGGATGCCGCGTTCCAGCGCTTCCAGTCAGTGATGTATCGCCAGGCGTGGCCGAGGACAAAGATTGTCAGGGCGATATACGGAAAAACGATAAAACCCAAAATATGGATAAATCCGCTCATCAGGCCCCCTTTTTGTATTGGTTGGCGCAATTCTCAAATGTTTCGGTCAAGACCTGAAAAACCCCGGCATACGGGCTTTGCATGGACTTGAGCCGTTCTGTGAGCATTTTTACGGTTTGCCGGTGCTCTGCGATCACCCATTGAAAGTCGCCGTTTGTTGACTGGGACATGAGTTCAAGCACCATGGGCAGGTAATCGGGCAGATCCGTGCAGACCGGATCAAACCCGGCATGGTCAAATGCCCGGGCAAACCGGGCCAGGGCCGGGCCCCGCTTTGCGCCGTCCTGGTATTCATGCCAGGTCAGGTTCATGCAGGTGTCGGGATTTAAGTCAAATGCCGCACAAAAGGCTTCCTGTAAGGCCAGTTGGGGGGTTTCGGTCAGGTATTGCAGAAATTTCCGGATATGGATGCGCCCGGGTTCGGCAAACACCTGCTCGATCCCGGCGGCGGCCGCACGCAGGGCGTCAAGGGTCTTTTCATCCGGAAACTGCAGCAGAAACGACAATGCCTTGATCTGTTTTTGAAAACCTGTGTCCATAACCTTACTCAAATCCTTTTTCGCCTTGTGTCATGCGCATGTCCGCCTGATCCGGGGCCGGGGCGGTTGGAATCACAAACCGGTCCTTGTGCTTGGCAATGGCCAGCAGATCATAGATTTCCAAAATCGCTGCTTCATCTAATTTTTCATCCAGCCCGGTCTGGTCCAGTATGCTTTTGTCCGGGGTTTTTTCCAGGCGCAAAGAGCGCATGTAGGCCCGCAGGGCCATGAGATATTTCAGGGACCGGCGCACCGGTGCCTCGTCACCGGCTGCCAGCAGGTTGGCCAGATATTTTATTGGAATGCGCATGTCCGCCAGCACTTCATCGGGGTTTTCGTTTTCCGTGCCGGTCTGCAAAGGGCTTAAGGGCGGAACATACCAGACCATGGGAAGGGTCCTGTATTCCGGGTGAAGCGGCAGGGCCAGGGGCCATTTGCGCATGAGCTTGTCTGTGGGCGAGTTTTGAGCAGCCTTTAAAACTCCCTGGGAAATGCCCTGTTTTTCGGCCTCATCAATCACCTTGGGATCATTGGGATCAAGCATCATGTCCACAAGGGCCGGGTAGATGTCTTTGGGATCGGCAGGGGATGCGGCCCGGGATATGCGCTCAGCATCATAGAGGATCACGCCAACATACCGGATCCGGCCCACGCAGGAAGCAGAGCAGAGGGTTGTCATGCCGCTTTCTGTTCTGGGATAGCAGAAGATGCATTTTTCCGAGGTGCCGGTTTTCCAGTTGAAATAGACTTTTTTGTAGGGGCATCCGGACACGCAATAGCGCCAGCCCCGGCAACGGGCCTGATCCACCAGCACAATGCCGTCTTCATCCCTTTTGTAAAGCGCGCCGGACGGACACGAGGCAACGCACGCCGGGTTGATGCAGTGCTCGCACAGCCGGGGCAGGTAAAACATGAAGGCCTGTTCAAATTCCAGGTATTGCTGCGCATCCAGGCCGGAAAAATTGGTGTCTGCAGTGCCGGTTTCACACACCCCGGCAAGGTCGTCTTCCCAGTTGGGGCCCCACTGGATTTTCATGGATTGGCCCGTTATCTGCGAACGGGGTTGGATGGCGGGCTGGTGCTTTTTTACCGGGCTTGTGACCAGGCTGCCGTAGTCATAATCCCAGGGCTCGTAATAGGCGTCAATCTGGGGCAGATCCGGATTGTTGAAAATCCGGGAAAGTTTTTGGAGGCGGCCGCCGGCTGCAGGGGAGAGTTTGCCGTTTTTGGCGGTCCATCCGCCCTTGTAAATGCCCTGGTCCTCCCAGTTTTTGGGGTATCCGATGCCGGGCTTGGTCTCCACGTTGTTCAACCACATGTATTCAGCCCCGGTCCGGCTGGTCCAGACGTTTTTACACGGTATGCTGCAGGTGTGGCACCCGAGACATTTGTCCAGGTTCAACACCATGGTCATCTGGGTTTTAATCTTCATACCAGTCGATCTCCCCGGCTTTGCGGACCACGATCACCTCGTCGCGCTGGGCGCCCGTGGGTCCGTAATAGTTGAAAAAATAGCTGAACTGGGCATATCCGCCGATCATGTGGGTGGGCTTGACCATGATCCGGGTGACACTGTTGTGGGTCCCGCCCCGCTGGCCGGAGCGCTTTGAGCCCGGCGTGTTGATCAGCCGTTCCTGGGCGTGATACATAAATGCCTTGCCCCGGGGAATGCGGTGGCTGACAACCGCCCGGGCCATTACGACCCCGTTGATGTTAAAGCACTCCACCCAGTCATTGTCGCAAACCCCGATGGCGACGGCATCATCGTTGTTGATCCAGATGGCCTCACCGCCCCGGAAAAGCGTGAGCATGACCAGGGTATCGGAATACGTGCTGTGGATGGACCACTTGGAATGCGGGGTGAGATAATTCAATATGATTTCCTTTCCCGGCTCCCGGGGTACCCCGGCAGATCCCATGGCATGCATGTCCAGGGGCGGCCGGTAGACCGGCAGGTGCTCGCCGAAGGCCAGCATCCATTCGTGATCCATGTAAAACTGGGCCCGGCCCGTGAGCGTGCGGAACGGCAGTTTTTCCTCGATGTTGATCACAAACGGGGAATAGCGCCGGCCTTCGGTTTCAAGGCCGCTCCAGGTGGGCGAGGTGATGATTTCTTTGGGCTGTCGGGTGATGCTGTCAAAGGTGATTTTCTCGCCCTCGCGCTGCCGGCTTAAATGGGACAGGGAAAGCCCGCTGGTTTTTTCCACACCCTGCCAGGATTTGACAGCCGTGTGCCCGTTTGTCTCCGGAGCCAGGGCCAGAATGGCGCAGGCCGCGTCCCTGCCGGAATCCAGGCGCGGCATGCCCCGGGTCGGGCCGGGTGTTGATACCACTCCCAGCTCGGATTTGAGATCTTCGTATTCCGTGCCCGCCTTCCAGGACACGCCCTTTACCCCCATGCCTTTTTCCGCGGCCAAAGGGCCCAGAGCGGTCATCATGTTGTAGGTTTCGGCAAAATCTCTTGTCACCACGGAAAAATTGGGCAGGTTTTGGCCGGCCGCAGGCGCTGTTTTTCCTTCCTTCCAGTCCGTGACATGGGGCTGTGCGATTTCTCCGGGCGAGTCATGGGCCAGGGCCGTGGCCACAAGGTCTTTCTGCCGGCCCAGGTGGGTTTTGGCCAAATCGGAAAATTTTTCCGCAATTGTTTTGAACTGATCCCAGTTGGTGCGGGCCTCCCAGGGCGGGTCAATGGCCGGGTTAAACGGGTGGATAAACGGGTGCATGTCTGTTGTGCTCAGATCATGCATTTCATACCAGGAGGCCGCAGGAAGGGCCACGTCCGAGTAAAGCGCGGATGTGGACATGCGCATCTCCATTGTCACCATCAGATCAAGCTTGCCTTCGGGCGCAAGCTCACGCCATTTGATCTGCTCGGGCCGGTGCTGGCTTTCCGGGCCGGACACCGCGCTGTCCACGCCCAGCAGATGCTTTAAGAAATACTCGTGGCCCTTGCCCGAGGCCCCGAGGAGGTTGGCCCGCCACAAAAACAACACCCTGGGAAAATTTTTCGGGTTGTCCGGGTCTTCAACCGCAAAGGAGAGATCGCCGGACTTGATCTTTTCCGTGACATGGGAAATGATCTGATCATCTGAGTGCGCACCCTGGTCCTGTGCCTGTTTGCAAAGATCCAGGGGATTTTCGGTAAACTGGGGATAAGACGGCAGCCAGCCCAGGCGGGCGGCCATTGCGTTATAGTCGGCCGGGTGTTTTGAGGGCAATTTGTCTGCAAACATGGGAGATGCCAGGGCGCCGGCGTCCATGGCATCATAGCGCCACTGGCAGGTGGCGAAATAAAAAAACGAGGTGCCGTTTTGCTGCCTCGGCGGCCGTTTCCAGTCCAGGGCAAAGGCGATCTGGGCCCAGGCGGATATGGGCCGGATTTTTTCCTGGCCCACGTAATGGGCCCATCCCCCGCCGTTAACCCCCTGGCAGCCGCACAGGGTGGTCAGATTGATAATGGCGCGGTAGGTCATGTCACTGTGAAACCAGTGATTGGTGCCGGCCCCGAGAAAAATCATGGCCTTGCCCCGGGTTTTTTCGGCGGTTTCGGCAAACTCCCGGGCCACGCGGATGGCGTCATCCGCCGGCACGCCGGTGATGGCCTCCTGCCAGGCCGGGGTGTAAGGTTTGGGGTCCTGGTAGTCTGCGGGATAATCTGTTGTGTCGGCATCAGCGGGAAAGTTTGGGGGATTTTCCGGCATCAGGCCCAGGTTGGCGGCCATGAGGTCAAATACTGTTGTCACCCATATTTCGTCCCCGTTTGCCGCGATTTTCCTTGCCGGCACATATCCGGTGCGGGAGCTCGCCCCTGTAAAGGCAAATATTGGAAACCGGGTTTTGCACCAGCTCTGATTGGATTGGGCAAAACTTAAGCAGGGATCAATCCGGGCATCTGTTTGAGCATCCACCTGATGCAGGTTCCAGCGGCCTTGCTCGCCCCAGCGAAACCCGATGCCGCCGTTTGGTACAACGGCCTTGTCTGTTTGCCCGTCCCAGCACATGGGCTTCCACTCGGGGTTGTTCATGGAAATGCCCAGGTCGGCGGCGCGCAGAAAACGGCCCGGAAGCCAGCCGTCTGCATCGTCTTTATCCTCTGCATCCAGGCGCACCAGAAACGGCAGGTCTGTATAAGACTTGGCGTATTGGGTGAAATATTCAGAAGCCCGGTCCAGGTAAAACTCCTTGAAAATCACGTGGGTCATGGCCATGGCCAGGGCCCCGTCTGTTCCGGCCCGGGCCGGCAGCCAGGAGTCTGCGAACTTGACGTATTCCGCGTAATCCGGGGCCACTGCAGTCACGCGCGTGCCGTGGTAGCGGGCTTCGGTGAAAAAATGGGCATCCGGGGTGCGGGTCATGGGCAGGTTGGTGCCCCAGACAATCATGTAGGCGGCCTCGTACCAGTCCGCGCTTTCGGGCACGTCTGTCTGATCGCCCCAGATCTGCGGGGATGCCGGGGGAAGGTCCGCATACCAGTCATAAAAGCTGATCATGGACCCGCCGATCAATGACAGAAACCGGGCGCCAGAGGCGTAGCAGACCATGGACATGGCCGGAATGGGGGTAAACCCGAACACCCGGTCCGGGCCGTATTTTTTAATGGTGTGCACCAGGGCCGCTGCCACCAGGGTGGCGGCCTCGTCCCAGGACACCCGGACAAGTCCGCCCTTGCCCCGGACTTTTTGATAGGCCTTGACCTTTTCCGGGTCATCTGCGATTGACCGCCAGGCGTAAACCGGGTCTTTATGTTCTTCTACGGCTTTTCGCCACATGTCCGCCAGGGCCGAGCGGATATAGGGGTATTTAAGCCGCACCGGGCTGTAGGTATACCAGGAAAAAGTGGCGCCCCTGGGGCATCCCCGGGGCTCATGGTCGGGCATGTCCGCACCGCAGCCCGGGTAATCGGTTGCCTGCACCTCCCAGACGATCATGCCGTTTTTCACGTGCACATCCCAGGCGCATGATCCGGTACAGTTGACCCCGTGGGTGGTGCGCACGGTTTTGTCATGCTGCCAGCGGGTGCGGTAAAAATCCTCCCATTCCCGCTGGCCGCAGCGCACGGCCGCATGTCCGTCTGAAAGGGAGGTTTCCCTGCAGGAACCGTCCCTGGCTTTGGGGCGCAGGAACCGAAGAGAAAGAAAAGGGTTTTCCCGGGACATGAATCCCTCCGTTGAAAAAAAGTGATTTGTGCAAATGACCACCCGTGAAGGCTGGGGCTTGCAGGGTGTTTTCGTATTCGTTTTTGCAAACCCTTCAAATATGTCTTATCAAGTAAATATATGGGCAGATTTCAATACATCAAACACTTACCCGATCCTGCTTTTTTGTATCCCGGACATTCGGCCATTTCCTTGACTTAAATCAAGGCGGCGGCATTTGTCTGCCTGGTATGGTTTAAAAAACGCCAACCCGCAACCCACAGGAGGAACGATCATGGCTGAAATCAAAAACATTCTCTGGCCCACGGATTTTTCCGAAAACGCCGCCAGCGCCCTGCCCTTTGTGACATCTTTGTCTGAAAAATACGGGGCTGCGGTCCACATCCTCTATGTGTTAAAGGAATACGTGGAGTTTGGTGCGGCATACGGGGACACCGACCCCCAGGCAGACTTTGAACGCATGCGGCAGTGGGAAAAAGATACCGCGGAAAAGCGCCTGGATGAAATCTGCGATAATTTTCTATCCTCCTGCCCGCTGTATTTCCGGCACACCGCGGTGGGTGATCCGGCCAAGAAAATCCTGGAGTTCATGGAAAACCAAGTTATTGACGTGGTGGTGATGGCCAGTCAAGGAAGAGAAAGCCACTTTGATTTCGGCTCCGTGGCCGAACGCGTGCTCAAATGCACCACCGTGCCCGTATTCATGGTCCCGGCGCACAGGCGGGAGGCCTGAAACAAAGTGTCTGCCGGGTGTTGACATTTAAAGGTACACCTGATAAAAAAATAAGTGTACATTTTATTTAAGGAGACCTTTGCATGGAAATCAATGCCAAAGAAGCCAGATCAAGGATCAGCGAACTATTAAACAGGGTCCAGAAAGGCGAGGAAGTCATCATTACCCGGCGGGGCAAAAAAGTGGCCAGGGTTGTTTCGTTTGAACCGGCAAAAAAAAGCCTGCCCGAACTGGATGAATTCCGAAAATCAATTCCCGTAAAAGGCATGCCTTTGAGCCGGGCGGTAATAGAAGGGCGCGACGAGGAAAGGTATTGATTTTATATATTGACACCAGTGTCCTGGCCCCATACTACTGCCCTGAACACTTGAGCACCCGGGCACAGGAACTTCTGATCAATGAAGACCACCAACCGGCGGTCAGCTCCCTTACCGAGGTGGAACTGTATTCCGCGGTTGCAAGAAAGGTAAGGATGAATGAAATGTCCGGGACAGACGGCAACCGGATTCTGACCAGGTTTTCCTCGCACATGAGTTCAGGGCTTTTTAAAATCATATCCGTAAAAGACCATCACTGGCAAATGGCAAAAGGCTGGATTGCGCTTTTCAGCACCCCCCTGCGAACCCTTGATGCGCTCCATCTCGCTGTTGCAGCCGCCGAAGACCTTGAACTGGTAACCGCTGACAAGCATCTGTACCAGGCAGCCGGCATCCTTGACATCCCTGCGCGGTTTTTGGCCGC
>JAIPES010000109.1 GCA_021737045.1 Desulfobacteraceae bacterium
GCCTGCATCCGGCCCAGGGCCTCGCAGGCCTTTGTCCGGATTTCATCGCGCACCGCCTTGTTCTGCCAGAAGGACTTGGATTCCAGCAGGTTGATCAGATACGGGGCTGCGGGCTGATATCGAATGGCGCCCAGGACTGAAACAATATGGCCGGCCAGCTGGGGCTCAACCACCGGAATGTGCTTTAGCAGCATATCCCCGGCCTTGTCGCCGTCAATGGCCTGAACACTTTTGACCGCTTCGAGCTGTACCCGGTAATCCGGGTACGTGAGCAGGGGCTCAAGCAGGCTCAGCTGCTCGGGCCCGCCAATGCGCCCCAGCAGCAGAGCCAGGTTCCTGATGTAAAACCACGGGCCTCCCTGGGCGAGCCTGTCTGCCACCGGCTGAACTGCGGCATTGCCCATTCGGGAGACGGCCTGCACGATTCGGTTGCGCTCGGCCATGTTGTGGCTGTCGCGTAGCCGGTCAAGCAGGCGTTCAATGGTGGTGGAGCCAAGAATCACCAGGGTGCGGATGTCCTCGCCGCTATCATCGGCTTTTTGTCCCTGCTTGCTTAACACCATTTCCAGAATCTGGTCCGTGGAAAGATGCTGTAGCATGTTTGCGGCCAGGGCCTGGATGGCTTCCTGTTTGGAAAGCCGGCCGTCGCGGATCAGGGCATAGGCCTCGAGGATGTGTTCGGCATCCGCTGCTGAATCCTTTTGGGTGATGACGGTTTCAGCCAGATTTTCCAGCCGGTGGGTCACCTGCTCATATTCTTCTGAAATGCGGTCTTCGGCCCTGATCCATTCAACGAGTTTTTTCGACATGGCAATGCGCTGATCCAGCAGGTCTGCGGCCTCCATCTGTTCATCGGTTTGGGCCATGATCCGTGCCACCGCCCGGCGCACCTCCGGGGAATCATCGCCCAGGGCTTGTCCCATCTGTGCTGTCAGGCCCGCCAGCATATCATGTTTTTCCTGCCGGGCCATTTGCATGGCTGCTTTGGGCAGCACGTCTGCGGTTTTTTGATCCAGAAACGGGGAGTGATCGCCTTTTAAAATCCGGGACAGGGCCTCCTTGACGGTCTTGGGACGGCCCGGGGGGGTGGGCGGCTCTGCCGTCTGCTTGTACTGGTCCAGCAGTTTGCCGATGGTCTCTGCCGGATCTGCTGAGCCCAGGTCCTGAGGGGTTTTCTCAAAGGCTTCTGAAATGGATTTTAAAATCTGCTCAGTGTCGGCATCTGAAAGCCCTGCCAGGGAATCGAGCATGCGGCCGGCCAGCCGGGTCTGCTCGGCCCGGGTTGCATCCGCGTGCTGCTCAAGCAGGTAGCGGGCGCCGGTTTCAAACACCCGTGCAAACCAGCCCGGGTCAGCAGCCATCTCCCGGACCTGATCAATGGTTTGCTCATCCGCGGAGTCTTCTTCGCCCAGCAGGTACCGGACAAAATCCGTGTCAGTGATATCCAGCCCTGAAATGATCTGTTGGTCAGCGTCCCTTTCAACATAGATTTTTGCATCAATGGCAATGTGGGATACGCCGGCATTTTCCAGCATTTGGCCCGGGCCGCCGGCGTTTTGGATCTCCTGGGCGGATTTTCCCATCACCTGCAGAAACTGGGAAATTTCCGGGCCGGTAATACCCGGGTAAAAGGTGATACTCTTGATGCCGAAATCCAGCAGCATTGACAAAAAGGAACGGATCTGTGGCCGCTGCTGCTGTTTTTCCGGCAGGGGCTGGCCGGCGGCCAGCAGATTTTTCTCGGATTCGGCAAATTCCAGGGCCTCGCCGTCTGCCAGCACCTCTTTTAAAGCGGTTTCCATTCGCGCAACAGAGGTCTGGATGATTTCGCTTGTGGGCGGATACAGCCGGATATTGGTAATTGCGGCATTTAAAACAAACAAAAAATCAACACCGGTTTTTTTCACAACCCCCCCCTTCCGGCATCAGCCGGATTCCTCCTGAACCGGTCTGCAGACATTGACATTCATCATGTCATAGGACCGGAAAATCAGGTATTCTTTTTCCCGGCGCTTTTCCGGCAGTACCACCGGCGGGTTTTCCTGCAGCAGACGGGCAGCGCTTTGGGCATCCGGCAGGGCATCTGCTCCTTCTCCAATCTGTTTGCCGGAAACCGCGTCATAGACCAGGGCGGTCTGGCCGTCAGATGCGGCCGCATAGGGCACGATGTTATCCGGCGAAAGAATCCGGGCTGCGGCCACCACCTCTTTTTGTCTTGAATCCAGGGACCCGGCCGCGCACTTGATCACCATAAACGGCCGGGTTTCCACAAACACCACCAGGTCCAGGGCGGTTTCATAAGGATGGCCGGCGGCGGTAAACCGAAGCGGCAGGTTCACGGCAATGTCTTTTGGCAAAAATCCTTTCTGTTCCACCAGAAGGCGCTCCACAGCCTGGCGGTTGGCCTCTGCACCCACATTGGCAAGGGTTTTTCCGGTCAAATAATCGGTTATGGTCTCAACTTCTTTACTGGTCTCCATGAGTCTGCCATTGCTTTGGAATTTCAGGTTTGGATCAGATTCTTTCCGGTCATCTCTTGGGGCTGGTCAATGCCCATGAGATAGAATATGGTGGGGCCGATATCGCCGAGCACCCCGTGCTGCAGGTTTGTCCCGGAAAGCCCTTGTCCGCAGATCACAAACGGGACCGGGTTCATGGTATGGGCAGTGTGGGGGGAGCCGTCAGGTTCCCGGAGCTGGTCCGAATTGCCGTGATCGGCGGTTACCAGGGAGATGTACCCGTGCTCGCGGGCGCAGGTGACCACCTTGTTTGCGCACGCATCCACGGCCTCGGCCGCCTTTACAGCCGCCTCCATGACCCCGGTATGGCCCACCATGTCCATGTTGGCGAAATTGATAACGATCAGGTCGTATTTTTCCGACCCAAGCCGGGACACGGCTTCTTCGGCCACCTCATAGGCGCTCATTTCCGGTTTTTCATCATAGGTGCGCACCTGCCGTGGAGAGGGAATCAGCTTTCTGTCCTCGTTTTCAAACGGGGTTTCCTCTCCGCCGTTGAAAAAATAGGTCACATGGGCGTATTTCTCGGTTTCGGCCATGCGCAGCTGCTGCAGGCCGCTTTTGCTGATCACCTCGCCCACGATGTTTGTCAGGTGAACCGGGCCGAAGGCCACGGGCAGGTCAAAGGATTCATCAAACTGGGTCATGGTGACATAGCCGGACAATTTGGGCCGTTTTGTGCGCTCAAAATGATCAAACGGGTCTTCGGTAAACGCCCGGGTGATCTGCCGGGCCCGGTCCGGGCGGAAGTTGTAGAAAATAATGCCGTCCTCATCCGCCACCGTGCCCATTGGGTCACCCTGGCTGTCGGTGATGACCACGGGCTTGACAAACTCGTCTGTCTCACCCCTGGTGTAGGCGTTTTTTACAGCGCGCACCGGATCGGTTTCCGGCTCTCCCTGCCCCAGGGTATAGAGCTCATAGGCCATGCGCGTGCGGTCCCAGCGGGTGTCGCGGTCCATGGCATAATAACGGCCGCACAAAGTCGCGATTTTGGCATATGGATGATTTTCCAGGTTTTCCTGGATTTGGCGCACATAGCCCTCGCCGCTGTCCGGGGGGGTGTCTCTGCCATCTAAAATAGGATGAATATATACCTTTTCAAGCCCGTAGCGCCCGGCCATATCCACCAGGGCAAACAAATGCGCAAGCTGGCTGTGGACCCCGGCATCCGAGGCAAGGCCCATGAGATGAAGGGCTGAGCCCTTATCCCGCACGGTTTTCATAATTTCGGCCAGGGCCGGGTTTTCAAAAAAGGAGCCGTCTTTGATGGCCAGATCAATGCGCAGCAGCACCTGGTAGACCACCCGACCGGCGCCAATGTTTAAATGGCCCACCTCCGAGTTTCCCATGACCCCTTCCGGAAGGCCCACTGCCGGACCCGTGCATTCCAGATACGTATGCGGGCAGGTTTCCATGAGCCGGTCGAGAAACGGGGTATTGGCAACAGACAATGCATTGTCCGGACCGGCCGGGCCCAGGCCCCAGCCGTCCAAGATCAAAAGCAGGCATCGGTTTTTGGGCAAATCATTCATCGCTGTCATCGCTTTCTTCAGCCGGTTGTTGAAATTGGGGATATGCAGACAAGTCAATGCGCCGGGCATCGGCCCACAGGCTTTCCAGGTCGTAAAACCGCCGCACCGGATCATAGAAAATATGGATGATCACATAGCCGTAATCAATCAGTGCCCACTGGCCGTCCTTGACCCCTTCAACACTCAAGGGCCGGATTCCGGCTTTTTTGAGCTCGGATTCCACATACTCGGCAATGGCGGATACCTGCCGGCTGGACCGGCCGCTGCAGATCATAAACACGTCTGCCACGTCCGTGACCCGGGCAACGTCCAGGGCCACCAGATCCATTGCCTTGCGGCCCAGGATGGCTTCTACAAACGCCTTTAAATCCGGTTCGGTTTTTGCCTCTGTCATTTATACAATCCCTTTTTGTAAATATAGCCCTCTGCCGCCTCAGGCACAAGGTAGCGGATGGATTTTCCCTGTGCGGTCAGAGAACGGATCCGGCTGGCGGAAATATCCAGAGCCGTTGCCTCAAACCAGTAAACCGTCTGTTTTTCCGGGTGGTAAAACCGCCGGGCCGCAGGGTCATATTCATAGCCGGCAGATATGCGGTCAAAAATCACCTCTGCCATTTTTTCCTTCGGATCCGCGGGTGCCGGACGGGACATGACAATCACCTCGATGGTATCAAGCAGCCGAACATAATCTTTCCAGGTGTCGATTTCCGCAAATGCGTCCAGGCCCATGATCAAAAAACAGCGGGCGTCCCGGGGCAGATGCGCGGTGATCTGGCTTACCGTGTCAATGGTATAGGATCGGCCCGGCCGCCGCAGCTCGGCATCCGAGATTTCAAAACCAGAGTTTCCGGAAATAGCGGCCTGCAGCATTTCATAACGGTCTATGGCCGGGGCCAGGTTCTTGTCGGTCTTGTGGGGGGGATTGGCTGCGGGGATAAAAAAGATTTTGTCCAATCCAAAGGCCTCGCGCACCTCCTCGGCCATGCGCAGATGACCCAGATGCACAGGATTAAACGTTCCCCCGAAAAGCCCGGCCTTGATTTGCATGGGATCCATACCTGAATTACGTCCGGATCTGTCCGGTTCCCAGAACCACGAACTTGGTGGTGGTCAGTTCCCGAAGGCCCATGGGGCCGAAGGCATGCAGCTTGGAGGTGCTGATGCCCATTTCCGCGCCCAGGCCGAGCTGACCGCCGTCGTTAAACCGGGTGGAGGCATTGACCAGCACCACGGATGAGTCGGCCTCCTGCAAAAACCGGTGGGCGCGCTGGTAGTTGCTCGTGACAATGGCCTCTGTGTGTTGAGAGCTGTAAGCGGCAATATGGGCCAGGGCCTCGTCCATGGATGCAACGATTTTCACCGCCAGGATCAGATCCAGGTACTCCTCGGACCAGTCGGCTTCCGTGGCTGCGGCAATATCGGGCAGAATTTTACGGGTTTTTTCACACCCCCGCAGTTCCACGCCGGCCTTGGAAAACTGCCGGGCCATTTCCGGCAGAAAGTCTTGGGCCGCATCCTGGTGGACCAGCAGGGTTTCCATGGCATTGCACACCCCCGGGCGCTGGACCTTGGCATTCATGCAGATTTCCGTTGCCATCCCGGTTTCGGCCGAGGCGTCCACGTAAACGTGGCAGACCCCCTTGTAATGCTTTAGCACGGGAATTTTCGAGTTTTCCGCCACAAACCGGATCAGGCCCTCACCGCCCCGGGGGATGATGAGATCCACATGCGCGTCCTGGCTCAAAAGGGCGTTTACCGCCTCGCGCTCCCGAACGGGGATGAGGCTGACCGCGGTTTCCGGCAGGCCGGATTCAGAAAGGCCCGCAGATACGGTTTTGGCAAGGATCTGGTTGGAGTGCAGGGACTCTGATCCCCCCCGCAAAATCACCGCATTTCCGGACTTGATGCAGAGCCCGGCCGCGTCAATGGTCACGTTGGGCCGGGATTCGTAGATAATGCCGATCACTCCTAAAGGAATGCGCATGCGGCTGACAGCCAGGCCGTTTGGCCGGACCCAGGTGCCGTCCATGGAGCCCACCGGGTCTTCCAGGGCGGCGACCTCCCTTAATCCGTCTGCCATGGCGGAAAGCACCTTGTCTGTGATGGTCAGCCGGTCGATCATGGCCGCAGACAGGCCCTGGTTTCGGGCTGCTTCCACGTCTTTGGCGTTTTGGGCCTGAATTTCGGCCTTGTTTTCAATGAGCTTTTCGGCAATGCGGTTTAAGGCGTTGTTTTTCTCTTCGGATGAGCACCGGGCCAGGGCCCTGGCGCCCCGGCCGGCTGCCTTTGCCATTTCCGCCACTGTGGTTTCGATATTCATGGCACCCGTCCTTTCCTGGTGTTTTTCAGCCCTTTTCTTACCCCAGAAGGGTCATGTTGTTTCTGTGGATGACCTCGTCATAGGATTTATGCCCCAGCTTCTCGCTGATCTGGCACGACTGGCAGCCCATGATCCGGCGGATCTCGGCTGCGCTGTAATTGACCAGGCCTGCTGCCAGATGCCGGCCGTCGGGATCCACGATATGCACCGGAGAGCCCGCGCCGAAATCACCGGTCACATCCCGGATGCCCCCGGAAAGCAGGCTTTTTCCCTTCTCCAGAATAGCCCGGGCCGCGCCCTGGTCAATGATGACCTCGCCCCTGGGTTTTAAGGCAAACCCGATCCAGGATTTCCGGTTGGGAATCCGGCTGTGTGCGGGCGCAAAAAAAGTGCCCCGCTCCCGGCCCTCAAAGAGCCGTACCAGCACGTCTTCTTCCCGGCCGTTGGCAATGACCATGGGAATGCCCGCCACCGTGACCTTGCGCGCGGCACGGATTTTTGACAGCATTCCGCCGGTGCCCAGCACCCCGGGCAGGCCGCTTGCGGTTTTTTCAAGGTCCCGGGTAATTCGCTCCACCAACGGGATCTGGCGGGCTTGGGGATCTGTTCTGGGATCGCCGGTATACAGGCCGTCAATATCGGTGAGGTTGACCAGAATGTCGGCATTCATCATCAGGGCGATCAGTGCGGAAAGATTGTCATTGTCCCCGAACTTGATTTCCTCGACCACCACGGTGTCGTTTTCGTTGATAATGGGCACCACGTGCCAGGCCATGAGGGTGTGCAGGGTGTTTCGGGCGTTTAGATACCGCCGCCGGCTCACGGACAGATCATCGCTTGTCAGCAGAATCTGGGCCACCTGCCGGTTGTAGCGGGCAAACGCGTTTTCATTGCACAAAATCAGGCCGGCCTGGCCCACGGCCGCCATTGCCTGGCGCTTGGGGATTTCCTCGGGCCGCCGGTCCAGGCCGATTTTTTTCTGGCCCGAGGCCATGGCCCCGGATGAGACCAGCAGGATTTCCAGCCCGTTTCGGGTCAGATGGCAGATCTGGCGGCTGAGACTGGCAATCACATCAGTGTTTAGCCCGTCATCTGCGGTCAGCACCCCGCTTCCCACCTTGACCACCACGCGCCGGGCCTGATCAAAACAGGTTTTGCGGTCAATTTCCATTGGTGTGTTTTCCGGAGTTGACAATCTCGTTTAGCTTATTGACCAGTTGGACAATGCCTTTTCCCGTGGCAGCGGAAATTTTGATCACCGGCAGATTGCCGGCCGCCCGGATAAAGGCTTGAGCCCGGGTTTGGCTGTCCGGCAGATCCATCTTGTTTAGCACCACCACCTGTTTTTTTTCCGCCAGCTCCGGGTTAAAACCCGCCAGTTCGCTGTTGATGGCCGTGTATCCGGAAAGCGGATCATCTGCGTCAATCTCTGAGGCATCCACCAGGTGCAGCAGCACCCGTGTTCGCTCCACATGGCGCAAAAAACGCGTGCCCAGGCCCGCTCCCTGGTGGGCGCCCTGGATCAACCCCGGGATGTCAGCCACCACAAAGGGCTCACCTGTTTCCGGGGTCACCACGCCGAGCACCGGATTGATGGTGGTAAACGGGTAATCGGCAACCTTTGGCCGCGCAGAAGAGATCCGGCTGATCAGTGTGGATTTGCCGGCGTTGGGAAAACCGATAATGCCGATATCGGCAAGAAGTTTGAGATCGAGCTTTAGGCTGCGGGTTTCGCCCGGTTCACCCGGCTGGGCGTGTCTGGGAGCGCGGTTGGTGGAGGTGGCAAAGCGCCTGTTACCACGGCCGCCCTGTCCGCCCTTTGCAACCACGAAGGTTTCACCCGGTGTGATGCAGTCATGGATGATTTCATCGGTTTGCCGGTCCCGGATCACGGTGCCGGGCGGCACTTCAATGATTAAATCCTGGCCGTTTTTTCCGGTTTTCTGGCTTCCCTGGCCGTGGCCGCCGTTGGCTGCCTGAAACTGGCGTTTGAAACGGAACTGGTGAAGGGTTCGCAAACGATGCGATGTGTGGATTGATACATTGCCGCCGTGGCCGCCGTCTCCGCCGTCCGGGCCGCCTTTGGGAATGTATTTTTCCCGCCTGAAGCTCACGCATCCCCGGCCCCCGTGGCCGG
>JAIPES010000018.1 GCA_021737045.1 Desulfobacteraceae bacterium
CCATACACGCTAGGATTTTGAGCATTAACCCAAAATCAACCCTGCTTTTCCGATTATCCCATCAATAATCCGCCGCCCTGATAAACAACAAACGAAGCCATCCATGCCACCGCCGTGGTGTAAGCCACACTCAAAAACGCCCACCGGACCGAACCGGTCTCCCGGGCAATGGCGGCAACAGTGGCCAGGCAGGGAATATAGAGCAGGACAAAAACCATCAGGGACAATGCGGAAAGCGGGGTCATCCCCGAACTTTGCAGGGCCCGGCGCAGGGCCTCGGAATCGGTTTCGCCTTCCACAGCATACAAAACCCCCAGGGTGCTGACCACGATTTCCTTGGCCACAAAACCGGTGAGAATCGCCACACTGCCGCGCCACTCAATGCCGATGGGCTCAAAAACCGGGCTCATCACCTGACCGATGCGGCCAAGGTAGGATTTTTCCGCATGTTCCACCTGTTTTTCCCGCTGGAGACGATCGATTTGCTGCTGCTGCGCCTGTTTGAGGCCTTGCTTCTGCTGCGGGCCGGCATCGGCGATCTGCTCCGCATATTGTTGGTTTACCGCCTGGATCCGGGCCTGGTAGTCCACATCATAATCGATGTTTTTCGGATAGGCGGACAAAACCCAGATGATGATGGATCCCACAAGGATAATGCCGCCCATTTTTTTTAAAAACATCTTGGCCCGGTCCCACATGTGAATCAGCAGGCTTTTGAGCATGGGCACCCGGTAGGGCGGCAGTTCCATAACAAACGGGGCATCGGCTCCGGTGAGCAAAAAACTCCGCAAAAGCCGGCCGGTTAAAATGGCCACTGCAATGCCGGTGAGATACAGCAAAAATATTACGGTGCCGGCGTGGGCGGCAAAAAAGGTGCCGGCCAGCACGATATACACCGGCAGCCGGGCCGAGCAGGACATAAAAGGGGTGATCATCACCGTTAAAATGCGGTCCTTGGGACTTTCCAGGGTCCGGGCCGCCATAATCGCCGGCACATTGCAGCCGAATCCCATGAGCATGGGGATAAACGATTTTCCGTGAAGCCCGATCAAATGCATGATCCGGTCCATTAAAAAAGCGGCCCGTGCCATGTAGCCCGTATCCTCAAAAAGCGCGATGCAAAAAAACAGCAGCAAAATATTGGGCAGGAAGACCAGCACGCTGCCCACCCCGGCAATGACCCCGTCGAGCAGAAAACTTTTGGCAACCCCCGGCGGCAGCATTGCATCGAGTCCGCCGGAAATCATCCCGATGCCGCCTTCCAGCCATTCCATGGGATAAGCCCCGAGGGTAAAGGTGACCTGAAACATTGCCCAGATAAAAAAAATAAAAATGGGAAAGCCCAGAAACCGGTTGGTCAGCACCATATCAATATTGCGGGAAACATCCACCCGCCGGCGGGTGGAGGATATCATCACCTCTTTGATAATCCCCGCAATAAACCCATAGCGCTCATCGGTTAATACAATTTCCGGTTCCTCGTGGAACAAATCGGTCAACCGGGCCCGGAGCCGGCCTGCGGCTTCCATGAGTTCACGGCTGTCCTGGCCCAGAAGTTCATCCAGCCGTTGGCGGATTATGGTGTCATCTTCCAGCAGCTTGACAGCTGTCCATCTCCGGTCATAGGGGAAATCCGGGCCGGTGCGTTCTTCGATTGCAGCGCGGAGCTCTGCAATGGCCTTTTCTATATCGTTGGAGTACCGAACTTTCCGGGTTTCCGGGATACACACGTCGGTTTGTGCGGATTCCACAACGGTCTTGACAAGCTCGTCGAGCCCCTGCCCTTTGTTGCCCACGGTAAACACCACAGGCACCCCAAGCAATTCGGAAAGTTTGGCCGCATCGATTTTATACCCCCTGGAAAGGGCCAGGTCTGCCATGTTTAAGGCAAAAATCACCTTGCAGTTCAATTCCCGCAGCTGATTGGCCAGATACAGGCTGCGCTCCAGGTTGGAGGCATCGATGATGTCGATGACCACATCCGGATTTTCATCCAGTATGTAATTGCGTGCGACGATTTCTTCAATGGAAAAAGGGGTAAGACTGTAAGTGCCCGGCAAATCGACAATTTTTAAATGACAGCCGAATTTTTCAACATCACCTTCCTTTTTCTCCACAGTCACCCCCGGCCAGTTGCCCACTTTCTGGCGCGTACCGGTGAGATGATTAAAAATGGTGGTTTTGCCTGAATTGGGATTCCCGGTAAGGGCGATTCGTATCTTTTTTTCAGCCATTATCCGTCTCCAGGGGTTCCACGGTAATGGCCATGGCCTCCTTTACACGCAAAGAAACATGCATCCCGCGGGTGGTCAGCTCAAGGGGATCACGCAATGGCGCATATTTTTCAATATAAAATTTTGAGTCCCGGGTCAGGCCCATCTCCAGGATCCGCCGCCGAAGCCGCATATCCCCGCCCACGGATACAATCCTTCCGGACTGCCCCTCTCTCATTTCGCTCAAACGCATGCCGGCATTTTCTCCATTCTATCTCATTGCCCGGGCCAAATCCAGTTTTGGGTCAGGGCATTGGGGTTGGTTATCAGATTCATCAATTATCGGGCGGCATCTGCGCCCTGCCCGGAATTCTTTGCTGCCTCCGGCTCCACGATAATTTTGCCGGCCAGGCCCCGGCCAAGCACGTAACGCTGATTGCCCGCTGCCACCACCACCTGGCCCCGGCCGTAATTGGTAATGATTTCTACATGGTCATCAACGCGCAGTCCCATGCTCATCAGGCGCAGCCTGGAACTGCTGCCGCCGGTCAATTCCGTGATCACAACCCGCTCTCCGGGTTTGGCCGCATACAGCGGCATCTGGTGCATCCGCTGCTGCATGCAGTCGGAACAAATGCCGTACATTTCCAGGCGATGCTGCAGAAGGTGAAATCCGTACGAATGGGCCACTTCCTGCTGCAGCGATTCTAAATGCTGATTTTCAAACTCTATGACCCGGCCGCACTTGGTACATATCATGTGGTCGTGATGGTGGCCCAGATGCCGGTGTTCATACTGTGCTTCTCCGTTTTGAAACCGGTTTTTCTGGGCAAATCCGAACCGGCACATCAACTCCAGGGTTTCGGTGACAAAATTTTCGGAAAACTGATCTCCGTATTGCGCCTGCAGCTTTTGTTCAAGCATTCCGGCGGTCACGTGGCCTTCGATCTGCAAAAACGCATCAAGAATCTGCAGGCGTTTATCAAGATAATCAATCTGCTCCTGGCGGAACAATTTTTCAAACTGCTGTCGCTCGTACTTGTGAACATGTGCCATCGGGGGGTCCCTGCCAATATGTTTTCGTTGAAACCAACGCCGAATTCAAAAACTTTCCATTAATACAATTAAGTCGACATTGTCAATACTGCCAAACATTTTTCATTGGTACAATAATAAGTTCCCTGATCCCAAAGTAAAGACGGATTTTTCATGGACCTGCCTGAAGAATATGGTATAGTTGTCTGCCAGAAAGACGCTCCGGTGCAAATACAATCAAACAGGCCCGGTTCCGGAAAAGTTTTTCCGGCCCGGCAGGCCGGACTCAATTTTACCCATACGATAAATTGACTTATGCACAACTCATTGCCCAAACACACCCTGGTCGATTCTTATCAACGCCATATCAACTATCTGCGGATTTCCATCACGGACCGATGCAACCTGCGCTGCTGTTACTGCGCCCCGGGATGGCCCATTGAAAAGATGCCCCATGAATCCATTCTGCGCTACGAGGAGATCCTCCGCGTGGTCCGGGTCGGGGTCAGCCTCGGCATTGTCAAGGCACGCGTTACGGGCGGCGAGCCTTTCGTACGCAAGGGCTGCTGCGATTTTCTCGAAGAACTGACCCGAATGCCGGGTTTGTCCGACATTTCCGTGACGACCAACGGAGTGATGTTAAAGCGGCATTTGCCCAGGCTCCGGGAAATGGGCATCCGGCGGCTCAACATCAGTTTGGACACCCTGCAGCCGGAAAAATACAAGCAGATCACCGGCGTGCATGCTTTTTCGCGGGTGTGGGACAGCATTGAAACCGCCCTGGAAATGGGTTTCTCCCCGGTAAAAATCAACGCGGTGGCCATAAACGGGGTCAACGACGATGAACTCACCGAGCTTGCCCGGCTGACGTATGCATACCCCGTGCATGTGCGCTTCATTGAGCAGATGCCTTTCGGGGAGGCTTCATTTTCCGACCATGCCCCTCTGCTGGCACCCGAAATCCACAACCGCCTCCAGAGTGTTGCACCGCTGGAACCGGTAAACCGGCAGCAAAATGACGGACCGGCCAGGCGGTACCGGTTTGCCGGGGCATTGGGTGAAATCGGCCTGATCACAGCCGTGAGCCGGCATTTCTGCCGGGAATGCAACCGGCTGCGCCTTACAGCCGACGGCCGTCTGCGCGCCTGCCTGCTTTCCGACCAAACCACGGATATCAAAACCGCCCTGCGAAACAAGGCTTCCGACAAAACCCTGGCCGGCATTTTTCTCGCAGCCGTGGCCAGCAAGCCCGAGCAGCACAATCTTCAGTCCCGGCAAGCCACCGGTCTCAGCCGCATGAACACCATCGGCGGATAATTCCGGTTCCGGGTTTTTCAGGCCGAAAAAAACTGATTGACAACTCACTCAGTTTCTGAAACAAAACAGACGTTCTGTTTGTGCAACATCAACACCCCCAATCCAAAGCGAAGCAAAAAGGGCGACACGTGGGCCGCAAACAAGCCATTATCCAATCCGCCACCCGGCTTTTTGCCCAAAAGGGCTTTGCCGAGACCTCCACGGCCGAGATCGCAGAAGACGCCGGCGTGGCCCATGGCACCCTGTTTTATCATTTTAAAAACAAGCGGGGCATCATCCATGAAATTTTTTCCATGGCCGGGGAAGCGTACCTGCAAAATCTGAAAAACGTGATTGCCCGAAAAACCACAGGAATCACCAGAATCGAGGCCATCATCCGGTTTAACGAAAACTTCAGCCGGGATCACATCCAGCAGATCCGGATTTTTCAACGATTTTTTCCCGACCCGGTGGAGGTATCAGACCCGGAAACAAGGCTGATTGCATCCCTTCAGCAGCAGGTCATCGGCCTGATTGAAAAAAGTCTGGAAACCGGACTGGCCGACGGAAGCATTGCCTGTAAAAATATCAATGAAACCGCCTCGGTAATTCACAGCCTGATTTTCGGCATCACGCATATGAATCTGACAAAAGCCATCAATACCCCGCAGCTGACCGAAGGGGCCATTGCTTTTTGCCGCCGGGCGCTTGCGCCCGGCGGACAAGACTGCCAAACGATTTAAAATCACTTTAAAACAGGTAACAAATAGAACAAGGACAACGACATGCAGGGGCAATCCATGAAAAAAACCGGCCTTATTTTCACGGTGGCAGCTGTGATGCTCATGCTGACTTGCGGCATGGCAAAAGCCAGGCAGACCGTTTCGGCTGCCCCCGGGCAGACCCAGGGCTTAACCCTTGAGCAGGCTTTTCAAACCGCATTAAAGGAAAATGAACAGGTGGGCATTTCCCGCCAGGACCTGGTCAACGCCAGAACCGATATCACCTCGGCCACTTCCAATCTCTATCCTCAGCTCAGCCTGCGCGGAGCCCACAACCGGCAAAAAGATTCGGATCTGGGCGGTTCATCGGCGGGTGGCGGTTTTTCCTCGCTGTCATCTCCGGACAACTATAACACCCTGACCCTGCAGCTCGATCAGCACATCTACCAGTGGGGCAAAGTCTGGTCCGCCAGGAAAATTGCACAACATTATTATGAGAGCTCCAGGTACCGCCATTTAAGGCGGGTGCAGGAAATTTTATACCAGGTCAGCGTCCAGTATTACGAGACGCTGCTGGGGCGAAGGGCCGTTGAAATCGCCGAAAATGCATTAAAAAGGGCTGTTCAGCAGCTGGACCGGGCCGAAGCCCAGTTCCGGGTAGGCATATTGACCCAAACCGATGTGCTGCGCGCCGAAGTCCAGGTGGCCCAAAGCCGCGAGCAGCTGGAGCGTGCCAAAAATCAGTATGACATTGCCCTGGAACGCCTGGCCCTGGAAATGGGGATCGACTCCATTGCCGGACCGATCCGGGAGCCTTCTGAACGATCATTTGGGTCGGCGCCGATTTCAGAATTGTTTTCCAGGGCCCTGGCCAACCGCCCGGATTTTGATCAGGCCGCCAGGGAACTTGAGGCTGCGGATCAACGGGTGGATTATGAAAAGGCCGACTATTTCCCGAACCTTAGCCTGAATGCCCAGTATATCCGCACAGATGAAGAGTCCCTGTTTTACGGAGAACATGATGACTGGAACGCCAGCCTGGTGCTTTCCTACCCCTTGTTTACAGGCTGGCAGACCACCGCCGAGGTCGACCGCGCCCGCTCGGAGAAAAGCCAGGCACAATACAGTCTCAGCAGACTGCGCAAAGAGATCCGAAACCAGGTGCGCAGTGTTTATCTCGACATTAAAACCCAGCAGAAAGTCATTGATCAGCTCGAACAGCAGGTGCGCTCTGCAACGCGCAATTATCAGCAGGTCTCTGCCCAGTTCGAAGAAGGGCTGGTGACAGCTGTGGACCAGGTGGATGCGTTTACCGCGTTAAATGAAGCGGAAAACCGTCTGGCCCAGGCCTATTACACCTATCAGCTGGATCTGATCCGGCTGGATCTGGCAACCGGAACATTTCAAAGCGATCTGCTGGAAAAGGAGATTCTCAATGAAAACGGATAGAGCAGACAGGAGTCGGGCCCGTGGCAGGGCTTCGGGACTTGCGGCCCTGATCCTGGCACTGCTGCTGGTCTGGGGCTGCGGCGCCGATGACAGCGAAAAGGACGGGCAGCAGGGCCCGGACTCCGGGTCATGCGTGAAAGTGGACCGGGCCAGGGTCAAAACAGCCGATCTTGAAGAAATCATCGGCGGCATCGGCAGCATCGAGGCCTTTCAGAGCGTGCAGGTATACCCGGAAGTCAGCGGTATCATCGAAACCGTGGAGTTTGAAGAAGGCGCGCGGGTGGAAAAGGGACAACTGCTTTTTACCATTGATGACGCCAAGATCCGCGCCGAACTCAATGCCCGGCAGGCCGCCCTGGAAGAGACCCGGGCCAACCTGGAAAACGCCCGCTTGGTGTTCCAGCGCCGCCAGCGCCTCTATAAACAGAAGCTGGGCACCGAGGAAGCCCGCGATGAGGCGCGCACCCGGTATCAGGCCCTGAGCGCCCAGGTCAAACGCATTCAGGCGGAAATCGAAAACATCCGGGAAACACTGAAAGACACCAGAATCCGTGCGCCGTTTGACGGGTTTGCCGGCGCCCATCACGTGGATGCCGGACAGCTTGTCGACACCGAGACCCAACTGACCTCGGTTGTCCAGGCCGACCGTTTAAAAATCCGATTCACCGTGCCGGAGCGCCACATGGGAAGGGTTCGCGTTGGTCAGCAAATCCGCATCAGCGTACCGGCTTATCCCGAGGAAAAATTTCCCGGCACTATTTACTTCATCGACCCGCAACTCGACCCCGGCACCCGGAGCTTAAGAATCCAGGCGCAAGCCGACAACCCTGAAGACCTGCTGCGGCCGGGCGGATTTGCGTCCGTGGAACTCATCGCCGGGACCCGGGAAGGGGTGCTTACCATCCCGGAAGAAGCGCTGATCCCCACGCGGTCGGGCTATATGGTCTTTATCATCGAAAACGGCCGCGCCAGGGGCCGGGAAGTGAAAATCGGCCTTCGCAGGCCCGGCATTGTTGAGATCACAAGCGGACTGGAAGAAGGCGAAACCATTGTCCGGGCCGGCCATATCTCCTTGTATGAGGGTGCTCAAGTCTGCCCCGAATAAAACCGAAATGTTTTGATTTAATTTTGTCCGTGTTTGACCGGACAGGAATATAAGGTGTTTGATCGATTATGATCTGGAATCTATGCATCCGCAGACCCGTATTGACCACGGTCCTGTTTTTGGTGATTTTCATTTTCGGGTTGTTTGGCTACAACCAGATGCCGGTGCGGGAATATCCGGACGTGGAGTTTCCCATTGTCAACGTCAGTGCAGTACTGCCGGGAGCCGACCCCGAAGTCATTGAAACCGAGGTGATCGAACCCCTGGAAGAACAGCTAAACACCATTGAGGGTGTCAAGGAGATCAAGTCCACCAGCAGAGAGCAGGTGGGTGTGGTGACAGTGGAGTTTGAACTCTACCGCGACATTGATCTGGCTGCCCAGGATGTACGGGACCGGGTCACCCGTGCCCGGCCGGAGATGGCCGATGACATCGAGGAACCGGTAATCCGCAAGGTTGACCCGGATGCCCAGGCGGTAATGTGGATTTCCCTGCGGGGAGATAAGCGCTGGGATCCTGTGAGCATGACCGAGTATGCTGACACGGTGATCAAAAACCGCCTGGAACGGCTTCCCGGGGTGGGTCAGATCTTTATCGGCGGTGAACGCAAGTACGCCGTGCGCATCCGCCTTGATCCGGACAAACTTGCCGGCCACAACCTCACCCCCCGGGAAGTGGTGGAAAAAATCCAGGCCCAGAATGTGGATATCCCTTCCGGCCGGATTGAAAGCCGGGAACGCGAATTTCTGATCAAGACTGAGGGAAGGTTTGCCGATGCGGCACCTTTCAACGACATTATCATCACCCATCGAAACGGCTCTCCCGTGCGCCTGGCAGACGTGGGCGAAGCAGTGGACGGGGTGGAAAACGACCGCAACGTGGCCCGCTACAATACCGAACCCTCCGTTGGCCTGGGCGTGGTCAAGCAGTCCGATGCCAACCTGGTGGAGGTGGTTGAGCGGGTAAGACAGGAAATGAAATCTGTTGAAAAAGATTTTCTGCCGGGGCTGCGGTATCAGGTGGCATCGGATGACTCTGAGTTTGTCAGTGAAAACATCAACGACCTGATCACCACCATTTTTATTGCCACAGCCCTGGTGGCCGTGGTGATCCTGTTTTTTCTCGGAACCATCCGCGGGACCGTGATCGCCGCCATCACCATCCCCACCTCCCTTCTGGCGGGCATGGCGGCGATTTTCTACCTGGGGTTTTCATTAAACGTGCTCTCGCTTCTGGGATTGATCCTTGTGGTGGGGCTGGTGGTCGATGATGCCATTGTTGTGCTGGAAAGCTGCTACCGCCACATGGAACAGGGCGCGGATGCCAAGCCCGCGGCCCGCACCGGAACAACCGAAATCGCCTTTGCCGCAATCGCCAATACCCTGGCCCTGCTGTCGGTTTTTATTCCAGTGGCCTTTATGCCGGGGATGATCGGCCGGTTCTTTTTCGAATTCGGCCTCACGGTTGCAGTAACCGTTCTGGCTTCCACGTTTACGGCCCTGACATTAACACCCATGCTGTGCTCCAGGTATCTCAAGGCGCCGGCGGCCTATGCCAGACGGCCGGTGGTGTTTCGTTTCACTGAATTTTTTTTCAAAAGCCTGGAAAAGCTCTACAACCCCCTTCTCAATGCTGCCCTCAGACAGCGGGCTGTGACCGTCGGCATTGCGGTGCTGGCCCTGGGGATGGGTCTTTTCTTTCTCACCCGGCTGGAATCCGAATTCGCACCCAGCTCAGACGAGGGTCAGTTCATGATTTCGTATGAAACCGTGGAAGGCGCCACCCTGACCAACACGGACCGCTACGGAAAACAGGTCGAGGAGATACTCTCCGGCATTGACGAAATCCGCTCCTTTTTCATGGCCATCGGCATGGCCAGGACCGGGCCGGGCAAAGTCAACGAAGGTATGGTGTTTGTGCGCCTGACCCACTATTCCGAAAGAGACCGCAATCAGCAGGCCATCATGGCCGAAGTGCGGGAAAAAATGGGCCGCCTCACCGGCGTTCGCGGCTATGCCATTGAAGGCGGCGGTCCGGTGGGCGCCGAAGCCCCCCTGCAGGTGGTACTCACCCATCAGGACATTGAAAAACTGGCCGGGGCCCAGGAACAGGTCATGCACTGGATGCGCTCCCAGCCCGATTTTGCAGGCGTTCGTGCGGACATGAAACTCAACAAGCCCGAAGTGCAGGCCTGGGTAAACCGGCAGCAGGCCGAGGAAATGGGAATTACTGTGGCAGAGATTGCCAACACCCTGCGATTTGTTTTTGGCGAGCCCGATATCACGGAAATCGAACGACAGGGCGAACGCTATGACGTGATCACGGAAATCGCCGAAAGGGAAAACAGTCCGGATGCAATTAATCGCATTTATCTGCGTAACCAGGACGGACAGATGGTCAACATGGCCCACCTGGTGGAACTGGAAGAAGGCTCCGGCCCCAGCGAAATCCATCACTTCAACCGGGCCCGGGCCACCACCATCAGCTCGGATCTGCCCCCTGGCGTGCCCCTGGGCCGCGCGCTTTCCAAGGTGGAAAACTATATTGCCACCGAGGTGCCGGCGGAGTTTGACAGCACCATCACCGGTCAGTCCCGGGATTTCCGGGAATCGTTTTTCTATCTGACCATGGCCCTGCTCTTTGCCATTGTTTTTATCTTTCTGGTCATGTCCGGGCAGTTTGAGTCCTTTCTCCACCCCCTGACCATCCTGATGGCCCTGCCCCTGGCCGGGGTTGGCGCGTTTGGAGCACTATGGGCCCTGAACATGACCATCAACATTTTCTCCTTTATCGGCATTATCATGCTGCTGGGGCTGGTGACCAAAAACGCCATTCTCCTGGTGGACTACACCAACGTGCTGGTGGCACGGGGGCAGCCTGTCATGGAAGCCACCCGGCAGGCCGCGCAGGTACGGTTCCGGCCGGTTTTGATGACCGCCATTTCAACGATTCTCGGAATGGCCCCCATTGCCCTGGGATTCGGGGCCGGCGGCGAAGCCCGGGCGCCCATGGGCGTGGCCATTTCCATGGGCATGTTTGCCGCCACCGCCCTGACCCTGCTGGTCATCCCTGTGGCCTATACCCTGTTTGACTCCCTGCAGACCCGGATCCTGCGTCACAGGGTCATCAGCCTGGCAGCTGCAGGGATTGTGGCGGCACTGGTGATCATGTACCTGGTGTTTCAATAAAATCAAACGCGTGGGCCGCCGGGACAATTTGATCCCGGCGGCCGAACAAAGGCAGGACTTTATGAAATTCGTGCATATCACCTTTCATTTTGAATACGGCGATGTCATCGAACAGATCCTGGATCGTCATGAAATCGAAAATTACGTGCGCCATTACATGTGCGAGGGAAAGGACTGCGACGGCAAGCACTACGGCACCCAGGTCTATCCGGGCAGTTCCACCGTGGTACAGGCGCAGGTACCGGACGAAAAACTCGGCGATCTGCTTTCGGATTTAAAGGGGTTTAAGGACGAAAAGCAGGCCCACCGGCATTTGGAAGCCGTGGTCCTGCCTGTTGAAAAACGGCTGGAATAAACCCGGGGGATAAAGCGCGCCCGGCTGCGGCATCGGGCAAAACCGGCTTACGGGCAAAACTCCCGCAGCACCCGGAGCAATTCGGGCCTGCGGATGGGCTTGGAGATATAATCATTCATGCCCGCAGCCAGACACTCCTCCTTGTGTTCCTGCATTGCATGGGCGGTCATGGCCACCACGGGTACCCGGGAAAAGCCCTGGTCCCGGATTGATTTCAATGCCTCAAACCCGTCCATTTCCGGCATCTGGATATCCATGAAGATCAGGTCCCAGTCTTCGGGTTCCCGGGTAAACATATCCACCGCTTCCCTGCCGTTTTCCGCAATGGCCACCCGGCAGCCGAGTTTGCGCAGCAGCACCTGAATCAGCTTCTGATTCACCGCATTGTCTTCGGCCACCAGAATCCGAAATCCCTGAAAAAACTCCGCTGCTTCAGTCGAGTCATCGTCTTCCAGGCGCCGGGCCTTGCCGGCACTGCCTGTTTTGCCGCTAAACAGTTCATCAAGGACCTGAAACATTTTCTCCCGCCGGATGGGCTTGATCAGAGACTGACTGAAACCGGCTTTGGCAAACAGTTCCGGGTCCCGCTCCACCAGGTAGGAGGCTGCGATCAGCGGCAGCCCTGAAATGGCGGATTTTTCAGAAAGCCGGATCTGCCGGGCCACCTCGTATCCGCTCATGCCCGGCATATGAATATCAATAATACAGGCGTCAAAGGGGTTGCCCGCCACTATGGCGCGATCCAGAGTAGGCACCACCTCCATACCGTTGCGCAGGTCCGAAACCCGGATCCTGGCAGCTTGCAGGGCATTTTTCAGCATATCCAGGTTGGCCTGGTTATCATCCACAATCAGGATCTGCCGGCCGGAAATCCCGGCGGTCAATTCCTGCCATGACACTTTCTTTTCAGACAGTTCAAGCCAGGCCGTGAAATGGAATGTGCTGCCCACATCCGGTTCGCTGTCCACAGAAATATCGCCGCCCATTAGCTGGGCCAGCTGCCTGGAAATGGACAGGCCCAGACCGGTTCCGCCGTATTTGCGCGTGGTGGAACCATCTGCCTGGTGGAACGGTTCAAAAATCCTTTGCTGCTTTTCCTCTGAAATGCCGATCCCCGAATCCCTGACCGTGGCATGCACCTGGAGCCGGTCTTCGGTCTGGTCGGCTGCGTGAAGGCCCAGAACGATCTCTCCGGAATCGGTGAACTTGGGCGCATTGCCCATGAGGTTGAGCAGCACCTGCTGGAACCGGATGGGATCGCCCTTTAGATAAGACGGCAGGCGCGGATCAATGCGGCAGACCAGCTCTATGGGTTTTTCGCCCAGTTGGGGCCGGATCAGCTCACATACGTCATATGCCAGCAGTTCGGGAGAAAAATCGATATTCTCCAGTTCCAGCTCTCCGGATTCAATCTTGGAAAAATCCAGGATATCATTGATCAGGGCCAGCAGGGCTTCGCTGCTGTTTCGGATGGTGCGGGCAAAATCAAGCTGGGTATCATCAAGGGCCGTATCAATGAGCATGTCGGAAAACCCGATGACCGCATTTAAGGGAGTGCGGATCTCGTGGCTGACATTGGCCAGAAACTGGCTTTTGGCCCGGTTGGCTTCTTCGGCATTTTTTGCCAGTATCCGGGCTTCTTCAATGGTGGCCTGGAGCTGTTCATTGGTGCGCATCAGATCCGCGGCCCGTTCCCGCACCATTTCGTCGAGGTGATCCCGGTGCCGCTCCAGTTCCCGGGTGGTCTGCTTGTGCTTTTCAATCTCCTGGAGCAGGGCCTCGTTTTTGCCCTTTAACTGCTGGGTGAGAATTTCATTTCGCTCAAACACCCAGGAAAACCGGCGCAGCAGGTTTTTTTCAAGCTTCTGGTCCAAACCGGCCTCAGAAACCCTCTGCTCCAGTTCGGCCAGGCGCTGACCGATGCGTGAAACCAGATTAAACCAGGGCCGCCAGTCCCGGGGAACATCACGGACCAGCGAGGCTTCCGGGTCGTAATCCGGATTTGCCTGTTTTGCGATCATCATGTGGCTGACCAGATGCCTCGACGGCCGGATCCAGAGGGCATAAACCCTCCATGCCAATGCGGCCAGCAGTGCCATTGCCCCGCCCGAGACGGCAAACACCCATTTTCCGGAACCATTGCCCACGGCCGCGGCGGTGAGTACCGCCAGGACCGCGGCAATTAAAAACAACTGTGCCCAAAAGGCCAGTTCCTGGCGCCTGGCAAATCCGGATGCCGTCGCGGCAGCCTGATGGTGCTGATCTTCGGGCGGATGGCCTTGGCTGGTCATGAATTCTTCCGTCAAAAGTGATGGCACCGTAAAAAGTCTGATTTCAGATGGTGCCGTAAAAAGTTTAAGATCAAGGCTTGCGCGATTCCGAAGAATGCAGCGTGCTTATCCGTACGTGAAATTCTGAGGAATCGCGCGTAACGCAGATATTGAACTTTTTACAGCAGCATCAAAAGTGAAACTGCACCATGGTGGCGCCCAGTTCAATAATATCGAATTCCGCAAGCTGAGTGCGGGTTTTGACAGGCTGATAATTTAACTTCACGCGGCTTTTGGGATGCTCCGGAACCAGGTAATAGCTATCATCGGACTTTTCAATAAACGCCTCGGCTTTGCGCACACGCCAGCCACGCGCCCGGATGTCACAGCCTCCATCCTTTCCCAGGGTTGTTCGGTTTTTTTCAATAGGCATGGGAGGGCGGGTTTCAGACAAAAAACTGATCACCGGCTGTACAGTGGTTTCCTTCTCCTCGGGTTCGGCCATTTCAGCAACCCCTCTGGCCAGCCTGGCCCGGTGGTCGGCAGTGTCAATCTGCAAAGTGGCCTGGTGGGCATTTTCCTGAAAATCCGGGGGTTTTTCCTCGTCATTGCCGTATGCGAAAACCATGGTGTGGTTGCCCAGGGAAATCACGTCCCCGTGGGACAGGCGGCGGGAAATCACTAGTTCCTTGTTGACAAAAGTGCCGTTTCGGCTGTTGAAATCCGTGAGGTAAAAATGCTGTCCTTCGGGTTCCAGTTCCGCGTGCGTGCTGGAAACGGCCGAGTCCTCCACACGGATATCATTGTTTTGGGCCCTGCCGATACGAATTTTACGGAACGGATCAAGTCGATAGGTCTTGAGTTTTTGTTCACCGGACTTCAGCACCACATACGGCATAGACACCTTCCATGACGGTTTTCGAAAACAAGGGCCAAGCTGAATGAATCCTCTTGATTTTATTTGAAATTAATCGATTTGATCAATATAGGCTTTTTAAAAACAAAGGTCAACCGCAAAATTGCCCCAAATCCCTCCGCTCCCGCGAAAAAATCTCATTGACGGCCGGCTTAAAGACAAGCTAACCTGAAAATCGCTCAGTTTCGGCTGAAGTCATTTCATTATCCATTGATCTGCCCGGCCACCCTATTGCTGAAAGGGCAAACCAGGTTTTTTACATGCGCAAGGCAACTGCAGACATCCAGTCCATAATCGATTATTTCCTGCACCTGTTTACAATTCAGGTTCTGGGACCGGCCAGAAAACCGGATGCAGCACAAGCCGTCCGCATATCCGACAATTCAACAGCCAGCACCGTCTATGAATTAAAGCTCCGGATCGGGAAAACCGATAAATACCGGCGCATGAGCATACTGCCCATCGGTGAGCGGGTGGAGAGCAAAAGCATGTGCTTCAGTGTGATCTACGACGAACCCCTGGTCATCAAAATACCGCCCCATCCCATCACGGAACTGACGACCTATCTGTCTCACATCAACCTGGAGCATCGGATTGCAAGGCGCCTGTCCCCGGCTATTTCATGTATCTTTCCCCGTATGCAGACCATTTTGAAAAAACTGCCCTTTGTCAGGCTGCCCGGGGGGCTTACCCCGGAAGAAACCGAAAACGCCTGCATTGCCGAACTCCGGGCAAAACCCGGGGTGCAGCAGTATCTGAAGATCAACAACAGCTTTGTTTATTTCATGGAGCTTTCCAGGCACGGATTTTTCAACCAGGTGATCGAATCCATGCACGTGGTCAAGGAACGGATGCGCAGCGATATCATCCAGCGCATGCCCGAGGCGTTTACGGATCTGCCCACGTTCGAATCCCTTTACGGAGATCACAGCGCACCGGTTTACCTGGATCTTTGCCGGCTTTATGCAGACTTCGAAGACCGGGTGGACCGCCTGAGCGGAAAACACGGAAACACGGGCGTAGCACCTTACCAGCGCCGGCAGTGGTTTTTTTCCAGGATCGCCGGATTTCGCCCGGAAATCGAGGCTGACGATCTGCCCGAGGGCCTGCCGGAAAAGCTCCACGAACTAACCGATACACTCATCGCGGAAAACCGGCAGAGCCTGGACAATCTTTACAAAACCGTGCATACCCGCATCCAGCACAAAAATTTTAAAACCAACCGGCTTCGCATAAAGGGGCTGACAGTCAGTGTACTGGAACTGCTCTATCGCTTAAATCAGCAACAGGTAGCCATCCGGGATCTCAAGCCGGACAACATGTATATTGACCGCCAATTGGACGCGGCTGAGCACATCCTGGCAGATCCGTCCACATACGGGCTGGGCTTGATTGATCTGGAAACCGCAGTGTGTTTCAACAAGGGGAAAAAAGCGCCTCAGCCCCTGCTGGCGGGCACGCCGCCTTTTGCCACCCCGTCGCACGTGTTTCCCAACCCGATTCTCCAGCGGCTTTATCCCGAAACCCTTGAACGCATCTTTTATCTCCAGGACTGGTATGCCGCCGTGGCCATTATCTTTCATATCATCAACGGCCGGGTTCTTTTTGCCAAAACCGGCCGCCTGATGCCCGAAATCATCAGGGCCCGGAGAAATGCCGGGAAAGACCCGGACCGATTGCTCCGGATGTATACCAACGTTTCCGGCAAATTCTGGAAAACCGCAATTACCGAATTCATTGAAAAAATCAAGCGGTACCAAAACCGAACCGAATCTGTTGAAATCTCATTTCCCCACCACCTGAAAACCTTTCTCGCCGGGGCTGCATACGAGGAAAAGCATCAGCTTGAAGCAGACATCAAATCCCGGATCAACTGCCATTCATTTCTGGACCGGCGGCGTGACGAAATATTAAAAGCCTCGCCCCGGACCCTGCAGAAAAGCATCCGCGAAAAGATCCTGCAGGGCCGCAGACCGGATACGCAAACCGCAGACGCCCTGCAGGCGCTTTATGCCGTTGCGCATGCCAAATACCGGATAGCGCACCTCCAGGAATCCATCCAGCGCATTTCCTCGGCGGCAGACGCCTGCTTTATCCTGTCCTTCATGCTCGAACGGGTGTTTTACACCATGCATCCGCCCGACTGGTCTGCAGACCCTTCCGGCCGAAAAGGCCCCTGCATGACGCTTTATCCCCCCCGGACAGGCAAAATCTGATCCTGCAATGCGCTCCGGAAAGCAGCCAGTTCCTTTTCAACCAGCGCCAGACGGTGTTCAACACTTTCTGTTTTGTTTTCCTTTGCCGCCCGTTCCAGGTCTGCGGCCGCCTGCCGCACGCGCATGCCGGACAGGTTGGCAGAAGCCCCCTTCAGGGAATGCGCAGCCTGTCCCAGTGCCCGGAAATCCTTTCGCAAGGCAGCCTGCCGGATCTTGTCCATGTTTTCGGCCGCATCCTCCAGAAACATCTCTGCGATTTCTGCGGCCAGCTCCATGTCGCCTTCCACCCGGTCGATAAAGTCGGCCTTGTCAAAAAGCGCGTCTTTGATTTCACTGTTGCCCATACCTCATTATCCTCCAAAGAATTTTTCCACATATCATCCCAGCAGATGATCCGGTCCCGCAGCCGGGACGGAAGTTTCCAGGATGACCAGGGGCGCCTGGCCGCAGGCCGCCACACCCAGTCGCTGTTTCGGGCCGATATGTCCGCAAAAGCCTTGATTCATTTTCTCCCGGCCCTGGTCCCGGATCATCCAGCCGCTTCCCGAAATCAGGCTCCAGAAACACGCGGCATCTGCAGGTGATATGATCTCAAAACTTTTTTCAGGGTCGATTTCAATGCGCCGGATCGCGCATTGTGCGTCAGTGTGGATTTCAATCACAACGCCCCAGGACAGAAACCGGGTGGGATGCAAAAAGGCTTCACTACGGTTGCGCGCCTTGAGACCGGACACAACCGACTTGACCTCCTGGCTCCGGGTGCGGTCGGCCACCAGCACCGCATCAGCTGTTTCCACAATCACCAAATCCCGGATGCCGGCTGCGGCCACCAGCCGGGATTGCGCAAACACAAGGCTGTTTTTTGTTTTCTCGACCAAAACATCGCCTGTGCAGACGTTTCCGTTTTCATCCCCGGTGCCGCACTCCCACATGGCCGCCCAGGAGCCAAGATCGCTCCACCCGGCATCCAATGGGACCATCACGCCTTTTTCGGTTTTTTCCATGACCGCATAATCAATGGAATCCGATCGGCACCGGCCAAAGGCGCCCGGGTCCAGAAAAAGGGCATCCTGGTCAACACGCCCGTTTTCCAGGGCAAGGCTGCAGGCATCAGCCATTTCCGGGTCAAGCTGTTTGAGTTCTTCCCAGATATCTGCGGCCCGAAACAGAAACATCCCTGAGTTCCAGCAGTACTGCCCCGAATCCAGATACTGCTGCGCGGTTTCCAGATCCGGCTTTTCCACAAACCTGGAAATGGCAAAGGCTTTCGCTTCTCCGGCATCCGTGGCCGGCCCTTTGCGGATATAGCCGTAGCCGGTTTCAGGGCTTTGGGGGACCACGCCAAAGGTGGTCAGATACCCCTGCCGGGCAAAGGCGGCGGCTGTGTGCACTGCCTCGTGGAAAGCCACAACGTCGCGGATCAGGTGGTCTGCGGGCAGCACCAGGATCTGCTCATCTGCGGACCGGGACATGGCTTTTAATGCCGCCACTGCAATCGCCGGTGCCGTGTTTCTCCCGACTGTTTCCAGGATGAGCTCGAATCCGTGGATCCCGATTTCCCAAAGCTGGCGGGCAATGCCGTATCTGTAGGTTTCATTGCAAAGCACCACCGGCGGCTCCAGGTCCGCAATCCCGTCAAGGCGCATCAGGGTATGCTGAAGCATGGTATGCGCGTCTGTCATCGCAAGAAGCTGTTTCGGATAAAGCTCCCGGGACATGGGCCACAGCCGGGTACCGGAACCGCCTGCCAGGATCACGGGAATCATAAAATCAGGTCTCCTTTTTCAGGATGGTTTCGCAAATTAAGGTCGATCTCTTTGCCCTGTGAACATTTTAATCACGGACAAAGCAGTTCAAAGCCTGTTGCAGCATCCGGCAGACGCCGGGCATCTGTGCCGGCGATCTCGATGACCACAGCTTCCATAACCTGCCAGACCTTCACCCCTGTGCGCACGCACCCGGTCACGCTGCTTTGCCCCCGGCCGCAGGCCATGTGCAGGTGCAGCACGGGTTTGCCTGCTTGATCGGGAAAAATCGTACCCGTGCCAGCAGCCTCGTGCACAGCTTCAAGCAGATGGGTCATGGGGGAGATCTGCGCCGTCCGGCCGTTTTCAGGCCCCACCACCAGGCGGCTGTCCTTGTCCGCCCCGCCCAGGATGATGATGGCTGCGGCTGTGATCCCGTTTTCCGCAGCAAAGGCTTCAATGGCCTCATGGACAATATCGCCGTCTTCGAGCCGAATCACAAACACCCGGCCAAGTGATGCCTCTGAATATTTCATGAATTTATCTCCATGGCGGTTTTTTAAGCTGTGTGCCCGAAGCTCTCAATTGCCTCCGGCAGCCCCCTGACCGATTCGCCGTCATAAGCCTGGCAGGTGCCCACGCAAAAGGCCTCGGGAAGCTGCCGGGAAATGGCGGAAAACACTTCCGGCGGGCAGGCAAACAACAGCTCATAATCCTCTCCGCCAGCGGCCATGACATCTGCAGGGACTGTTTGGTATTTTTCGCAAAAGCAAGCAAACTCCGGGTCTGCCGGTGCCCGGCAAAGATCCAGGGCCGCGGTGATCCCCGAGGCCTGGGCCAGGTGGTCCACATCTCCGGCCAGTCCGTCGCTGATATCCATGACACAGTCCACCCGGTGGTCTGCCAGCACCGCGGCTGCATCAAACCGGGCCATGGGGCGTTTGAACGCCTCAACCAGGCCGGGAAAAGCAAAATCGCCCTTCATCAGGCACTCCAGCCCGGCCCGGGCCCGGCCCAGGGGGCCGGTGACATAAAGCCCAAAGCCGGGCCGGGCAGCCGAGCGTACGGGAAAAATACCGGCATGGCCGGATCCCACAGCAAACATGTCAATGGCCAGGTCTTGTGCAGAAGACACGTTGCCGCCGCCAAGCACCGCGCCACAGGCGGCAAGAGATTTGCGGATGCCCTGATAAATTTCCATGACATTTTCCCGGGAAACCGTGGCCGGCAGGGCCAGGTTGACAAATAGCGCCAGGGGCCGGGCGTAGCAGGCGGCCAGGTCGCTGAAGGCGGTTTCCGCAGCCTTGTAACCGATCTCAGGAAAGCTCTGCCAAAAGCGGCGGAAGTGAATGTTTTCATGCTGGCTATCGGTGGTGATCACGGGTCTGGTGATATCGGAAAGCAGGGCCGCGTCATCACCGGCCCCCACCCGGAGCAGTCCTTGCGGGTCTCGGCCATCGCCCGGCTGTCCCAGAATCCGGCGGATCAATAAAAACTCGTCCTGCCAGGGCGTCTGCACAACCCGGGACCGGGTGCCGCAAGCTGCGGCAAAGCGGGCTGCTGCGCCCGCGGGATCATCTGCCCGGGTAATGGCGCTGATCACAGCCACCCCGTCTGCGCCGCTTTCCATGCACGCGCCCACCGATTCCGGAAAAATGCCGCCAATGGCCACAACAGGAAGACCGGCCCGGCGGACCACTTCGGAAAGGCCTTGTAAACCGATGGCATCTCCGGCATCCGCCTTGGTTGCCGTGGCAAATACCGGCCCGGTTCCCAGATAATCGCATCGGGTTGTATCGGTCCGGGAAAGCTCTTCCAAATCGGCCACAGAAACTCCCACAATGGCTGCAGGGCCCAGGATCTGCCGGGCCAGGGCCGGGTCGGCGTCCTGCTGGCCCAGATGCACCCCGTCAGCACCCAGGGCCCGGGCCAGGATCATGTCGTCATTGACGATAAACCTCACCCCGTGGATGGCGCACATTTGGGCAATGGCCTGGGCCTCATTAAAATCCGGGGGCAAAAAAGCCTTGCTGCGGTACTGGACAGCCGTGGCCCCGGCTGCTATGGCGATTTTCGCCTGCTCCAGGGGCCCGGCTCCGGAGGCGCCATCATCGGTGATAAAGTAAAACCGCAGATCGATTCTGGAATTTTTCAAAACACTCCCACGAATTTGACAAAACACGGCTGTCGCATCTACACGCAGGCGCCGAAAATTTGCTGCCAGTGCTTAAAACGCCTGGTTTTCTCAGGCCCCCAGGGCTCCAGGGAGGCGGCCACTGCAGCCGGGTCCTTTCGGGTGCCCTCAGGCGGCGGCATCTTGGAAAAAAACAGATCCGCAAAACAGATGATCTGCTCTTCCAGGGTTTCAGGCAGCATGTCGCGCACCGGCAGGGCAAGCTGCTGTCGGGCAATATCTTCTGCGGAAAGCCCCACGCCCACGTGGCGTTCACATACCCGGGCATGAGCCGGCAGACCGTGGCTTTCCAGTATCTGCGCACCCAGCCACCCGTGGCAGACATACGAATATGAGCCGAAACACCCGATTTCCGGGGCATTGACCCGACAGATACCGATATCATGGAGCATGGCCGCCTCCCGGATAAACCCTGTATCCGGTGCCAGGTGCACCACCCGTTGGGCCACGGTCAGGGCGGCTTCGGCCACGGCTGTGCTGTGGCCGATCAGCACCCGGTAAGCCAGGGTCCCGGGCCGGTAATAATTGCGAACCAGATCAAGCGGGTTCATTGACCGCAGAGGCGTTTTGCTGAACGCCGGACAAAAGCACCGCCTCGATAAACGGATCAATCCAGCCGTCCAGCACCGCGTTGACATTGCCCACATCCATGTTGATCCTGTGATCCTTGACCATCTGATAGGGATGGAGAACATAGGAGCGGATCTGGTTGCCCCAGGCGATCTCGCCCTTGCCTTCATGGATGGCCTGCATCTTGCGTTCCTGCTTTTCCTGCTCCTGCTGATAAAGCCTTGCCCGGAGCACCCGCATGGCCAGTTCCCGGTTCCGAAACTGGGATTTTTCCTGCTGGCACTGCACCACAATGCCGGTTGGCTGATGGGTGATGCGCACAGCGCTGCTGGTCTTGTTCACGTGCTGGCCGCCTGCGCCGCTGGCGCGGAACGTATCCACCCGAAGATCGTTTTCATCGATATCCACCACGATTTCATCATCGATTTCCGGGTAGACAAACACCGATGCAAAGGAGGTGTGCCGTTTGCCGCTGGCGTTAAAAGGCGATATCCGCACCAGCCGGTGCACCCCGGTTTCCACCTTGAGATAGCCGAAAGCGTTTTCCCCTTTGGCGGTAAAGGTCACGCTCTTGATGCCGGCTTCGTCTCCGGGCTGCAAATCCATGATATCAATGGTATATTTCTTTTCCTCGCACCACCGGTGGTACATGCGAAACAGCATCTCGGCCCAGTCCTGGGCCTCGGTGCCGCCGGCGCCGGCATTAATCGATACAATGGCATTTCGGCTGTCATCTGTGCCGCTTAGCATCATGTCCACGGAAAACCGGCGGATCTGTTTTTCCAGTTTTTCTGCATGACGGCGCACCTCTGTCAAAGAAGACGGGTCGTCTTCTTCCTCGGCCAGTTCCAGCAGCACGCCGCAGTCTTCGATCTCCTTGTAAAGGTTCTGCCACCTTTCCATGCGCTGGCTTAGGCGGGAGCGCTCCTGGAGGATCTTTCTGGCATTGTCCGGATCATTCCAGAAATCTTCGGCAGCCAGAAGGCTTTCGATTTCCGCCAGGCGCCGCTGCGTTTCAGGGATGTCAAAGATACCCCTTTAGCTGGTCGATTTTTTCATACAACTCATTTACCATGGATTTGAGTTCCTCAGACATGGCCCTTGTCCTCCTTAATTTTTAACAAAAGATATAATGCCCCTGTCCGGAGCGATTTTCCATAAGATCCGGTTTGTTTTTCCTTCTTTATCAGGAATCCCGGCGGGTTCTCAAGCCTTTTCTCAGGCCGGCCAGGATGAAAACCAGGGCTGCGGCCGCACAAAGGCCCGGCAGCAGATGGGGAAAGCGGGTGTAAAATCCCACTTTGTCTCCGGCAGGCGCCACGTTGCGGGTCAGGCTGGTGGTCTGAAAAACCGCGGAAGACGCCCGGATGCGGCCGGCCGGATCAATAAAGCCGCTAATGCCGGTGTTGGCCGCCCGCACCACCGGCCTGCGGTTTTCCACGGCCCGGAACACGGCCATGGAAAAATGCTGAAACGGCGCGGAAGTGTCACCAAACCAGGCATCATTGGTGATATTGACCAAAATATCGGCCCCGGCACGGACCATGGCCGCTGAAAGGTGGGGGAAAATAATTTCATAGCAAATCTGCACGCCCATATCCGCATTGCCGGCCGAAAGCAGGCGCCCGGGCCGGCCCTGAGAAAAATCGCCGGTTTCGGGCACGATTTTGCCCACAAACGGCAGCCATTTTTTCAGGGGCACATATTCGCCAAACGGCACCAGGTGAACCTTGTCATACCGGCCCTTCACCCGTCCCCGGTGGTCAATGAGATAGGCGGAGTTAAACAAACGCAGTCTTTTTCCGTCCTCCGGGCGCTCATAGGCCGGTGCGCCGGCCAGCAAAGGGATTTCCATCCGTTCTGCCGTATCCAGGACCCGCCGGGTGCGCTGCGAATCATGAAAGAAATAAAACGGCACTGCGGTTTCAGGCCATACAACCAGGTCAGGCTGTTTTTCGGCAGCACTGAACGAAAGCCGGATATATTTGTCTAAAATCGCCTCCACATGGGCGTCATCCCATTTCAGGGACTGCTCGATGTTGGCCTGGATCACGGATACGCGCAGCTGGCCGGCAGACATGTCTGCGGCATCCTGTTCTGCCAGCCGAAACATCCCGTATCCACCATTTGCGGCAAAAAGCCCGGCCGCAACCAGCAGGCCGGCAACGGCCGCACCCCGGCCCACCGGGCGGTTTTGCCACCGGGCATGAAACAAATGCATGAAAATGAGAAAAAAACACGCGCTCACCGCGCAGACAAAAAAAGAGACCCCGTAGACACCGAACAAATCCGCTGACTGGATCAAAACCGGATACCGGTACTGGCTGTAGCCTGCAAGACCCCATGGAAAACCGGAAAACAAAAAAGTTTTGGCATATTCCAGAGCCACCCAGCAGACCGGGACCCAGATTACCAGAAACACCGGCTGCACAGGCACAAGCGTGACAGCCCAGGCAAACACCCCCGTATACAGGGCCAGGTAAAACGCCAGCAACAGCAGGGCAAAAAAGCTCAGCCACACGGGCATGGGGCCGTAGCGGTGCATGGTGGGCACCAGCCAGTACAAAAGCAGCAGATAATGCACAAATCCGGCAAGCACTCCGAAAAGAAACGCCGCGCCCCCGCGGACCCGGAAGATCCCGGCCAGCAAAAGCCCCGGGGCAAACCACGCGGCAAAGCCCGTCCCAATTTTATCAAATGCGCATGCCAGCACTACACCTGCGGCAATGCAGAAAAACAGGGAAACGCTTTTTTCCGGGCTCAGTTTCATGGCAGGCGCTGATCCAAATTTCACTTTCAAACCAAGTTTTGTTTAAAATATAAGGATGACGGCACCGTAAAAAGTCTGATTTCAGATGGTGCCGGAAAAAGTTCAAGATCAAGGCTTGCGTAATTTCGAAGAATGCAGCGCACTTATCCGTACGTGAAATTCTGAGAAATTATGCATAACGCAGATATTGGACTTTTACGGCGCCATCAAGGATGATGGAATCGTAAAAAGGCCCAAATCGGATATAACCGCTAATCAATGAACAAATAAGTTATTGATTTTACCTAACACTTAATCACTTAAAACTTAACACTGCCTGTAAAAAAGACTTTTTACAGGCTCATCAAGGATGGCTCTTACAAGATTTCCGACTATTTGTTTGTCTGCCGTCATAGCACAACAAGGCGGCTGCGGCAAGGCGCAGGGGCCCGGGCGGAAAAAATCCGCCGGCCGAAGCCATTGATAACCGCGGCAATTTTGTTTGAAACTCTCTTCGGGATTTGTTAAAAGAAAAGACAATGCCCGCGGGGCGTTTTAGAACACGAAAACAGCGCATGGGCGGCCGGTACACACCGGTCCTGTGGTATTCACTCCGCACCGGAATTTTTTTCATGTCCATTACCCGATTCAGCAAAAAACGGATCCTGGTTACCGGCGGTGCCGGTTTTATCGGCTCTCATCTGTGCGAACGTCTCCTGGACAAGGGCCATGAGGTCATCTGCGCGGACAATTTCTACACCAGCCGAAAGGCCAACATCGCCCATCTGATCCACAACCCCTATTTTGAACTGATGCGCCATGACATCACCTTCCCGCTTTACGTGGAAGTCGATGAAATCTACAACCTGGCCGCACCCGCCTCTCCGATCCACTATCAGCTGGACCCTGTACAGACCGTGAAAACCATTGTGCACGGCGCCATTAACGTACTGGGCCTGGCCAAACGCCTGAAGGCCAAAATCCTGCAGGCATCCACAAGCGAGGTTTACGGCGATCCCCATGTGCATCCCCAGACAGAGGACTACTGGGGCAACACCAACCCCATCGGCCCGAGATCCTGCTATGATGAAGGCAAACGATGCGCGGAAACCCTGTTTTTCGACTATTTCCGCCAGCATCAGGTGGATATCAAGGTCGTGCGGATCTTTAATACCTATGGTCCGCGGATGCACCCGGACGATGGCCGGGTGGTGAGCAATTTCGTGCTCCAGGCCCTTTTTGGAAAAGACATCACCATCTACGGCGACGGCAGCCAGACCCGGTCTTTCTGCTATGTTGACGACATGGTCGAAGGGCTCATGGCCATGATGGACTCCCCGGCCGGGACCACCGGACCGGTGAACCTGGGCAACCCTCAGGAAACCCCGATCCTTGCCCTGGCCGAAAAAATCGTGGAAATGACCCAAACAAAGGCGGACATTGCATTTGCACCCCTGCCGGAAAACGATCCCGTCCGCCGCCGGCCTGACACCACAAAGGCCCGGCAGCTTTTAAACTGGCAGGCCGCCACAGACCTCGACACCGGGCTATCACGCACTATTAAATACTTCTCCGAACTGGTGGAGCAGGAATAACAGGAGGGAGTTGGCCGGGGCGGCAGGATTTGAACCTTCGACTTCCTGCTCCCAAAGCAAAAAAGTCAATTTTTCACCCCTCTTCAAAGATTTTCAATTATCCACAAACTGCTTGAATTCTTAAACAGAATTATGCCATATGCACTTCATGGCATTTCATTCAAATTCATCCAACCTCACGCTTTTTTCTCCCCTGTTTTGTACCCCATTTTACGGGAGAAGGGATTGAAATTATGGCACTTACCGACATTATGGTAAAACGAATTTCATCCCGGGCGAAGCGTTTTGAAGTGACGGATCGCAAAGGGTTGTCACTTCGCATCAATCCTTCCGGCAAAAAGGTTTGGGTCTATCGCTATCTTTTCGACGGCATCCCACGGCGGATGGCCCCGGGCACCTACCCTGCCATGACGCTTGCCGAAGCAAGGGAAAAACATAGCACAGCCATGCAGAACGCGGCAGGTGGTGTTGATCCGGGGCGTAAACAGATGGAGGCCAAGACCAAACGGAAGGCCTCTCCCACATTTACAGATATCCTTTGATGAAGCCATCTGGAAAATACTGTCTGAACGGTCCAAAAACGGAGAGCCGCACCAGATCCCACTCAATTCGCTCGCAATTGAGGCCTTAAACCAAGCTGAAACCTTATCAGGAGGGAAAAAATATGTTTTTGAATCCAAACACAAACCCGGATTCCCCTTGAAACCCAATACCCTTGCCAGGGCCTTGGCCCGACACTGGAAAGAAATCGGTTTTCAAGAAAAATTTGTACCGCACGATCTGCGAAGAACCCTGCGAACCCGCCTTGCCGAGCTCGGAGTGTCCGATATAGTCGCAGAACGCGTTCTGGGTCATAAACTGCAGGGGTTGCTGGCGCTCTACAACCATTATCCATACACAGATGAAATGCGTGACGCTCTCGAAAAATGGAATCGTAAACTACAGTTGCTTACAGGAACAACTTCACCTGATGCCGGCAATTGTAAAGTTATCCAGCTAAATGGTTACGGTCTGTTTAACTCCAGCATTAACAATAATAAAGTGGTGGCTGCTGCTGCTGACGGTCAATGTCCGCCCGATGTTGCCACAAACCTTCTCCAGGGCCTGGGTACTTTGGCCCGGATAACTGAAATCCAGGAACTCAGGGAACGGCTGGAGGCCCTTGAAAGAACGCTTAAAAAAATGAAAAAAATTGATGCATGGAACCGGCGTCATTATTTCAGGGCCTTGATCTTTCGAATATCCTCAGACTTCCCCAGCATGATCAGGATATCACTGTCCTTGATCACAAAGTTCGCCGGCGGCACCAATAAGAAGTTTTCCGGAACCAGTTCCTTGATCGCGATGATATGAACTTTATATTTGGCCCGAAGGTTGAGCTCCCGGAGGCTTTTTCCGATAAATCCTTTAGGGGGGGCAACCTGGACCAAATCAAATTCATCGGCCAGCGGTATGAAGTCGAGCATGTTGGGCTGAGACAAGCCGCGGGATATACGCAGGGCCATGTCCCGCTCTGGGTGGATAATCTCGGTGGCGCCCACGCGTTTAAGAATCTTTCCATGGTCGTCATCCAGCGCTTTGGCGAGGATCGTCTTGACGCCGATCTCCTGAAGATACAGGCAAATGAGAATGCTGGTACTGATTTTGGTGCCGGTGGAAACGATCACTCCATCCATGGTGTCAAGGCCGAGAGACTTGAGCGCTTCGCGGTCTGTGGCATCAAGCACCAGGGCCTCACTTGAGTAAGAATCGATGGCCTGAACCCGTGTTCTGTCAGTATCGATAGCAACAACCTCGTTGCCGTCCTCATACAGTGCTTTTGCTGCATGCAATCCGAAGTTGCCAAGCCCTATCACTGCAAATCGCTTCATCTGAAAACTCCTGTCATTTATCCAATCATAATATTTTCTTCGGAATATTCGAATCCGCCGGTGGCCCCGGTTCCGACGATAATATAGGCAAAGGTCAGCACACCGACGCGACCGATGAGCATCATCAAAATAATCCAGCATTTTCCCCAGGTGTTAAGCATTGGTGTGATCCCCATGGACAGTCCCACGGTTCCGAATGCCGAAACGGTTTCGAAAAAATATGCCAGAAAAGAGGCATCCGTGCACTCCGGCCCCTGCCCATTGGGCGCCCCCCCGGCAAGCAGCATGAAGAGGACAATGCCGATGATGCCGATGGAAACAAGCACCAATGATACGCTCCGGGTGACGGTTTCCGAAGGAATGCTCTTCTTGAAAATGTTGACGCGTCTTTTCTTTTTCATCCGGCTTGCGGTAAATATCGCAAGAAGCGCCAGCGTTGTGGTCTTGACCCCGCCGCCACATGAACCCGGAGACGCACCGAAAAACATGAGAAAAATCATCATGGTAAGCGTGGCATCCCTCAAGGAGCCGATATCCACCGTGTTGAAACCGGCAGTGCGGCAGGTAATGGACTGGAATACCGGGACCAATACATGATGCCCTAATGACTGTGCTTCCAGCAAGGTCTGTCTTTCCAGAAAGGCAAACATCAATGCTCCGGAGATTATCAGGATCAGGGTTGTGTTCAGTACCGTCTTGGTTTGAACTGACAGTCGGCCCCGCTTGCCTTTGCGGGCAGCCGACCGGGACTGTAGATCATAAAGCACCGGAAATCCTATGCCACCGACGACAATCAGGCAGCACATGGTAATGTTGAGCAGCGGATCATCCCTGTAGCCCATCATGCTGTCGGAAAACAGGGCAAATCCGGCGTTGCAAAAAGCCGACACGGAATGAAAAATCCCCGTATACACAGCATTCGGAAATGGAAGTTCCCGGCTCCAATGGATAGCCAGCAAAACCGCGCCAATGGCTTCAATGCAGAAGGTAACCAGCAGGATACTTTTGACAAGATCAAAAATATCCTCTCTGGGTGTGTGGGCGAAAAGATCCTGCATCGCCATTCGCTGCCTAAACGAAACGTTTCTGCCGATCCATTGGAACAGCCCCACAGAGACGGTCATCACGCCGATTCCCCCGATCTGGATAAGCATCAGGATAATGCACTGGCCGGCTACGGTAAAATAACTCCCTGTATCCACGACGATCAAACCGGTGACGCAAACCGCGGACGTGGCTGTAAACAATGCATCCACCCAGCTGATATGGCCGCTTTGCGTGGAAACCGGCAGCTTAAGCAAAAGGGCCCCGATCGCGATTGCCAAAATAAAGCTGGCCAGCACGAGGGTTGCGGGATGTGCCTTGAGGATTCGCGCACGAATCTTCATGATGCCGTCCGTGGATTCAAATAGTATTGGCAGCAAAGATAATTCCCGGTTTCACAGATTTCCATCAATCGATGGCCGCCAAGTACCATGCGGTCAAGACAGGCCCCGCATACGGCCATCTCGTTTCTGGCATCCAACGCCTTGTAATGCAGAAACGAACATATCATTTCTAAATGGCTTTGCAATCGATATCGCAGACAATGGCCCGAAGCTTTCGTGTTGATTCATTGCCCATAAAGCTTCTTTTTTCCGGAATCAAATTACGCTTTCTCTGATGTTCGTGTCAATAACAGGCGACCATCCCGGCCGAATTTCAGCATGCTGATGATCACGACCATAAACTCCAGGCGCCCGAGAAACATGGCCACGATTTCAGCCCATAGGGCCGCATCCGGCATGGATGCGTGGGTCACCCCCACAGAAAGGCCGACCGTGCCCAGGGCGGAGGCAAACTCGAACAATGCATCGGCAAGGCTGTAACCGCAGGCACAAAGGATCATTGCCCCTGCCAAATAGGTTGTCAGGTAAAGAAAGACAAAAACGGTTAGCTGGTGCACCCGGACATCATCGAGAAAAACCCGCCTGCCGCTTTCCCAGATGGAATGTGGGTGAATGGTCGATCTGGGCATCACGGATCGCTTAAGCTCCCATAGCAGAAGCTTGAAGAGCAGATAGATTCGAAACTGTTTAATACCGCCGGCCGTCGAGCAGGTTCCCCCACCGATAATCATCAGAAAAATTAACAGCAGTATCCCCAAGGCGTTCCAGTTCCCATAGCTGACTGTTGAATAGCCTGTGGTCGTAATTGCTGTCACGGTTTCGAAAATCGCCACGCGCAGGGATTTTTCGAGCTGCGGATAGATTTGCTGGCAGCACAGAAAAAAGCAGGCGGCAATTGCCAGCGGGATGATAACAGACAAAAGCCGGACTTCGCCGTTTAGTAATACGTTTCTGAATCGGCCCTGCCACAAAAACCATGCTGTCACAAAGCTCAGGTTGCCCAAAAGCATCAGGGGCAGGGTTACAGCTTCGACAGCAACGGAATTCCAATAGCCGATGCTCTCCGGCCGTGTTGAAAAACCGCCCGTGGAAACCACACAGAAGGCGTGGTTGACCGCATCAAAAAGCGACATCCCGGCCACCCGGTAAGCAAGGGTGCCGGCAACCGCGTAGCAGGAATAAATAATCAGCACCAGCCGGGCCGACTGCCTCACCTGGGGGGCAAGCTGGTCGCTTCTGCCTTCGGCGCTTGAAATGCCAATCCCGGTGGGGCCCATAATGGCCGACATCATGATAATCGCCAGCCCCGCTCCGCCGGCAAGTTGCGTTGCGCTTCGAAAAAACAGGATCATGCGCCCGGCCGTGGTGACATCCACAACAGAAAGCCCCGTGGTGGTCCATCCGCTCACCGATTCAAAAAAGGCGCTTGAAAAGGGCATATTCAGAATCGAGACAAACGGCCATGCGGAAAAGAGCATGACAAGGACCCAGCATATAACGACGATAATTCCGCCCTCCTGGACCGAGAGCGTGATCCTGGCTGATGAGCGGAACCGCCTTTGCAACAATGCGCCGATAAGGCATAGAGCGCCGGATGGAAGAATGAATTCTGGTGCATTGCTGAATTCCTCCGGATAAATTGCCAGCAGGACCAGCGGTGAGAGGATAATCAGAGCGGCAACCAGCAGGATAACCCCTGAAGCATAAAGAATTGCCGCATAGCGCTTTTTGAGATACTGTTTTCCCGGCAAGTGCGAATTCCTTTATTTCCGGCTGCCGGTGAATATTTTCAACACCTGTTCATGATTCTCCGGCAATGTGATGATGACTATCCGATCGCCTTCCAGCAGCCGATCGTCTCCGCGTGGTACAATCGGCTGATTTTCCCGGATCACCACAGCAACCAGGGCACTTTTGGGAAGGGTGACCTCGGAAAGCGCGCTTCCGGCTACGGGGGATGCTTCATCGAGATGAATTTCCGTTACGTTCACGCGCCCCTCGCCCACTGGCAGCAGATTGATCACTTGTTCCAGGGAGGCCCGCTGTTCAATCAGGTTGCCGATAATATGGGTGGTGGAAAAGGCTGAAATTCCCAGTTGCTGGAACACTTCTGCGTTTTCCGGATCATTGGCCAGGGCCACGGCCCGGGGTACGCCGAAATGAATTGCGGCCAATTGACAAATAATCAGATTGTCCTGGTCATTTGGGGTAATGGCCAGCATGGCATCCGCATACATCGCTCCTGCGTCCTCGAGGGTATTGGCGTCGCTGCCGTCTCCGCAGACCACCGTGGCCGAAACCTGCCGGGCCAGTTGCACACACTCCTGGTGGTCCCGGTTGATGATAACCACTTCATACCCCTTGGCCGTAAAGCTTTTGCAAAGAAAATAAACGGTTTTGCCGGATCCGACGATCAATACCTTCATTGTTTCTTTCCTTCCCCGGCTTTGCCGCTGGCAACCGCCATGAGAAACATTTCCGCTGCCACCGAGGTCGGGCAGATGGTTTCAATCCCAAGCTGTTTATAAATTTCTTCCCTGTGCGGATCGAATACCCTGGCCAGAACGTGTGGAACATGAAACAGCTTGCGGGCGATCTGCGCCACCATCAGGTTGACATTGTCCCAATGCGTGGTAGCAAAAAAAACATCGGCCTGTTTGAGTTTGGCCTCTTTTAATATCGCGATCCGCGTTGCATCCCCCACGACACGGAACCCGCTGAAATCAGGAGACAAATCATTAAATGTCTGTTCATCCGCATCGATCACGACAACCGAGTGACCCACTCGGCTCAGTTGGTTTGCCAGATATGAACCCAGCCGCCCGCAGCCGACAATGATGATGTAAAGGCTATTTTTCATCTTCATCTTCGTCCCGGCTTTCATGCTCTTTATGATCCGGCCCCAGGTCGATCTTCCCGAATTTGTTCCATGATGTCGTTCGGTCCAGATTTGCCAGGGCTGGTTTGAAGGTGGGGTCGATGTCTATTGCCGCACGATAAAATTTCTGGGCCTCGAGCCTTTCCTTTTTGATTTCAAGCAAGACGCCTAGCAGATTATATGCTTCCGGCTGGGCGGGGTCAGCGGCAATGGCTTTGCGCACCGCTTCCCGAGCCGCAGCAAAATTTCGATCGGATATATGTCTTTTGCTCAATTCGATCATGGAACGATAATCCGACGGGCAATCTTCATCTATGGTCTCACGGTCCAGGATATCTGTGGCCAATTTCCGAATTTCAGCAGGGCTGAAGGGCTTTTGAATAAAATCCACCGCACCAAGCTTCATCGCCTCCACCGCGGATTCGACGGTCCCGTGGGCGGTGATAATGACCACCCGCGTTTGGGGCCAGTTTTCTTTGATCCGGTGCAATACCGTCATGCCGTCCATCCCGGGCATTTTCAGGTCCAGAAAGACAATACCGAATACGTGCTCATGGAATTTCTGGAGTGCCGCTTCTCCATTGACAGCGGTCTGCACCGGCATATCCAGGGATTCCAAAGCCCGGGACACGGTCAATCGGATATTTTTTTCATCATCTACCACAAGAATCGGATATTTTTTCATGGCTGTCTCCTATTGGAAAACCGGCAGGGTAAACGTAAAAGTGCTGCCCTGGCCGACAGCAGATTCCACCCAGATCGTTCCGCCGTGAGCGCGGACGATTTCTTTGCAAATGGCCAGCCCAAGGCCGGTTCCGCCGGTTTCGCGGCCTTTGACCTGAACGAATTTCTGAAAAATTTTAGACTGATATGCCGGGGAGATGCCCGGACCGTCATCGCGGACGGAAAGATGGACGTTCGGGCCGATCCGTTTAGCCGCCAGGTGAATGTGCCCGTTTTTATCCACATGGCGAAGGGCGTTGGAGACCAGGTTGCTCAATACCCAGGTAATTTTATTGGCATCCGCGCGAAATTCAGGCATATCACCATTTGGTTCGGTTGTCAGTTCAACTGATTTGATATCCGCCTGGCTTTTAAATACTTCCCGCACATGCTTAAACAGAGGCTCAATCGTAATGTTTTCAAATTCCAGTTCGATTTTACCGGCCTCGATCTTGGATAGATCGAGCAAATCGTTTACCAGCGCCTGCATGCGCAGAACCTCTTCATGCGCCGCATCTAACAAATCCTGATGATTTTCCGGAAGCATCGAAGCGGCCTGTTCCATCAGCAGATCAATGCTCATTCCCAGGCTGGTCAAAGGGGTCCGCAATTCGTGAGACGCCGCCATGACAAACTCGCTTTTAAGGCGTTCAACCTCCTTCAGGCGAGTCACATCCCTGAGCAGCATGACGATGCCCGACAGGCCTTGATCCCTTCCTCGAACGGGGGTTACGGTAAAAAGGTAATGACGGTGGAAATCGCCTTCCTCAATGGATAAAATCTTTTGTTCATCAGGGACATCGGGTTGCATGCCCGTATCCACGATCTTGCGAATCAGGCTGCAAACATGGGATTGCGGCAGAATATCGTCACATTGCATCATTGCATTTTCGATAAACATCAGATTCAGCATTCGGCGGGCGGCAGGATTGATAGCGGTCACCTGCAGGTCTGTGTTGAAAACCACCAGGCCATCCTCGATGCTTGAAATAATCGCCTCTCCCTTTTTTTTCTCTGAAATGATTTGGTCGATGTTCATCTCATGGTACCGGCCCAGCTGTGTGGCCATCTCATTGAACTCGCGTGCCAGGCGGCCCAGTTCATCTCTGGTTTCCACTGGGATTTGCACAGCATAATCACCTGAAGAGATTTTGCGGGAGGCCTCCATGAAGCGTCGGATCGGCTGAACAATCCGCTCTGCCAGAAAAAGGCTGAAAATGAACGCCACGATCAATGCCGCGGCCGCCACCACCACGGTTGACCAAATGGCGCGTTTGGCAACATGCCCGGCTTTCACGCTGGCGGCATACATGGTTTCTTCGTTTAGATTGCGCAGGTGTATGCATTCCTTGCGGACTTTGTTAAAAAGAGGAAAAATGGATTCTTCATAAACGGCGGCAACCGGTTGTTGAGCGGCTTTGCCGGTCAGATTGAAAAACGTCTTTCGGTATTCGGCATAATCCGTTTCGATGGAGGTTATGAGCGCAGCTTCGCCGTCAATGGTGATATTATCCTTGGCGCGCGCCAGCCACTTTAGAAAAACCGCTTCATTTTCCCTGAACTGAGCTGCACCCTTATCGAAATTTCCCAAAAATATGAGCAAAATACCGCTGTCCTGCCGTTCCAGGGAATCCACCATATTTTCAGCAGCCAGAATGCTCCGGTAATTTTCACTCAATATGGCATCTGTGGCCTTTCCGAGTGAAATCAAGTGCACCACCGACCATGCCACTACGAGCGTCATAATGGCAAAGGCAACCCCATAACCGATCAGTATTTTCTTTTTTAATGTCATGGACTGCATTCCTTGTTTGATTGCCCAACACGACTGCTATTAAAAGCAATGGGCATGCCAAATTTTAATTAAATGATTTCAGAAGGTTATTTTATAAACTGGGGGCGTTGCCTTGCAGGTTGAAAGGTCGGCTGAATTGAGGCCTTGCAATATGCAAGGCAGAGGGAGGAAGCAGAATTATCATATTCCGTAAATTTTTCTTCTACGCCAAAGCGTTGCCTGATCAATACCAAGGACATCGGCTGCTTCCTGAAGAGAAGCCGTCCTGGCCAT
>JAIPES010000019.1 GCA_021737045.1 Desulfobacteraceae bacterium
ATTATGGCTTTTTATGATAGAAAACATAGTTTTTATCGATTGTCGTTGTCTTTTGCTTATAATTTTTTCTTAGCACGCAGCAAAATCTGTCAAAATTTTATCCCCGGCAAACTGAAAAGTGGGGTTTTCGTTCTGGCACAAGTTAGTTTGAAAAGATGGCAGCGGGTGTAGTGGCGATTTTTGTGGAACGGGGTTATTTTATGGGTTTGGTGGAAGCGGTTTTGGAAAAAAATCAAGGATTGACGCAAAGGGGAAAAGAAAATGAAAATTGGCAGGATTGTGGGGATAGCGGCTTTGGTGTTGTTTTGCGTGACATTGACAACGGCTTTTGCAAACCAATCTGCGGTGCGCATCGAGGCCCCGGAGTCGGCGCAGCCCGGCCAGGAGGTGGAGATACTGGTGCATGTGTCGCATTCCGGCAATAATTTCATGCATTACACCGAGCTGGTGGAGCTGGAAATCAACGGTGAACTGGTTGAAAAGTGGGAATATTCCAATTTCAGCAAGCCGCCTGCGGAAGAGTTTACCGTGCGCTATTTTCACGCCGCAGACCAGGATTTTACGATCAGCGGCCGTGCTGTGTGCAACATGCACGGCAGCCGCAACACAGATGTGGTGAACGTGACCGTGGCATCTGATGCGGCCCCAACCGAAGCAGCCGAATAGACAGGAACCTTAGGGAGGCGGATATGATCCTGGCTTTGGGGATTGTCAACCTGGTGCTGGTGGCCTGGCAGCTGGCAACCGGACTGCATGTGATCCGGATATCGCCGCGTACCCACCGGAAAACCGGAATCCTGCTGGCGGTGTCTGCTGTTTTGCATGCGTCTTTGGCCCTGCTGGTTTAAATAGTGCCTGAACGAAAACTGTCTTTTTCGCCAATCTCTGCGTCCGGCTCAAATTTTAATCCTCAAAATACGTCGAGTATTCCTGCGGTTAAAATTTTCGCCGTCCTTGACCTTGACGAAAAATCCTGGTTTTCGTTCGGGCACTAAATACGGAAAAATACGGAAAAAAAGTTTACGGCTTCTGGTGCGGGTCTATCGTTTCACCGGCCGGCCGAATGCCTGGTTGATCAGATTGCGGTCTCTGGGCTGAAACGTGCCGTTTGCCTTTTCCTTGCGGATGACCTTCTGGAAAAGCTCAAACATGCGCACCTGCTGGGGCTTGTCCGCGTAAAAGGTATCCCATGCGTAAAACAGCAGTTCCTGCAGGCGTTCGGCGCTCATCTGCTTTGGATGATAGACCACCTTGTCTGCGGTGTAATCGTCCCAGTCATAGGAGAAAATTCGGTTTTCCCCGTGGAGCCGGTCCCAGGCCCGGGTGTGGGGAAACGGGGTGAGCACGGTAAATTCGGCCAGGTCCAGTTCGATTTCCAGCAAAAAGTCCACCAGCCGTTTGATAAAATCTTCGGTATGCCGGTCAAGGCCCAGCAAAATGGTTCCTTCCACGGCAATGCCGTGATCATGATAGCGCCGGATGCGCTCCCGGATGTAATCCGAGGTGTCAAACACCGCCTGATAAACAAACCAGGCCCCGGCCCGGGCGGCCAGGTCCAGGACTGCGGGGTCGTCTTCGATGGGATGGCTGCACCAGTTTTTTTTCAAAGGGATCATTTCGGCAAACAAGTCCTTTTCCCATTGAGTATCCTGGGCAAGGGAGTTGTCCACCAGAAACAGGCGGTTGTTGTCAATGCCGGCGATTTCCTCGATTGCCCGGTCAACGGGCCGCGGCCGGAACCGGCGGCCGCCCAGATAGGCAACCGCGCATGGATAGCAGTTAAACCGGCATCCCCTGGAGGCGTGCACCAGGTCCACCATCTGGATGCCCCGGTAATTGTACAGGCTCTTGTTTAAAATATCCCTGCGGGCCGGGCCCACGGTTTCAATGGCCGGGGGGGCTTCCAGGGCGTTGTAGAATTTCTGCAGCCGGTTGTTGCGGAAATCTTCAATGACCTGCTCCATTTTGCCTTCGGCCTCGCCCAGAAACACAGCATCGGCGTGCTGTGCGGTATCCTCGGCATGAAGGGTTGCGGCAATGCCGCCGAAAATTACACAAACCCCCTTTTTCCGGTAATGGTCCGCGATCTGCCATCCCCGTTTGACCTGGATGGTGAGCATCATGGAAATGCCCACCATGTCCACGGACTCATCAAAATCAATGTCCTGGAGGTTTTCATCCACGAAGGTGACTTCCACGTCTTCGGGAAGGCTTGCGGCAAATACCACCGGTCCGTGGGGGGGGAGGTGAAATTCGGTCTGGCGGGCCAGCTTGGCCCACCTGGGATAGATGAGTTTGAATTTCATGACTTGTTTATCCGGACATGTCTGCTGTCTGAGGCCGGTTGTCCCGGATGTACTCGGCCAGGGCGGCAACAGAGGCAAAGACTTTTTCCCCGATCTCCTTGTTGTCAATGACAACGCCGTAGTCCTGTTCCACCATCATCACCAGCTCCAGGATGTCAATGGAATCAATGCCCAGATCTCCGCCCACCAGGGGGGCTTTTTCGTCGATTTCTTCGGGCGTGATATCCTCGAGATACAGTGTATCAATGATCTTTGTTTTGAGTTCGTCAATGAGCTGCTGCATTGAAATGACCTTGTCAAACCAGTAAATTTATTTTATGTTGAATAATCAGGCGAGTCTAAAACATCACCTATTACCGTATTCTGAACTTCTCCGGAACTCTGAAATGACTGAAATTACCAGCCGTCCCCTGCAAAGTCAATCTTCTTTCCCATATGAATCATTTCTGCCCTGGCATCCATGCCCGGGCCGGGTCATTGGTGCCTGTTCATGAGCCAGGATTTGTCCGATACCGAAGAATATTTGATCCAGCGCGATGCCATGAAGCTTGTGGACAGCATCGTGGCCGCAGACGCGCAAAAGGCAGTGGCCAGGTCCAAAATTTCCGCAGGGTGGCCCATACAAATGGACGGTTATGTTCATCCGGTGGTGTTAATTGAGCTGGTGGCCCAGACCTCCGGTATCCAGATCCGGTGGAGTGAGCTGGAAAAAGACACGGCGAGCCATTCCGGCGGCGGGTTTATCGTGGGCATCAAGGAGGCGGAATTCTTTTGTGCGCAAATCCCCCTGGATGCGGAGATTGAAACCTGCGCGGTCAAAGTCTCCAAGCACATGAATTACGCCGAGTTCGAGGGCACCTGCACCATGAACGGGCAAGCGCTGGGCCGGGCTTTTATTCAGGTGCTGCGGACCGGATAAAAGTTTTAAGTGTTAAGTGTTAAGTGTTAAGTAAAATCGGAAAGTTATTTTTTTGGTTGAAACGTTTGGGTTGGGAGAAGGCGGATATATGGATCAGCAAACAGCGATTGTAACCGGCGGCGGACGCGGTATCGGGCGGGCGATTGGCCTGGAACTGGCCGCCTGCGGCTATTTTGTGATCATCAATTACCGATCCGGCCGGGATGCGGCCGAGCAGACCCGGGATGAAATCCGCAGCGCCGGCGGGTCCGCGGAAATCATGGGTTTTGATATCACGGATGCCGCTGCCGCCAAAGAGGCGGTGGCAGAGATTGCCGCCGGCCATGATATCGGTGTGCTGGTCAACAATGCCGGTATTACCGCAGACGGGCTGTTTGTGATGATGCCGGAAAAAGACTGGCACAACGTGATCAACACGGCCCTTTCAGGATTTTATAATGTCACAAAGCCGGTGTTAAAGCAGATGATGCGCAAAAAACGGGGATCCGTGGTGACCCTTTCCTCGGTCTCCGGCATCCGGGGCAACCGTGGGCAGGCCAATTACTCGGCTGCCAAGGCCGGCCTGATCGGGGCGAGCAAGGCGGTTTCAGCCGAAGTGGCGCGCCTGGGCATCCGGGTCAATGTTGTGGCCCCGGGCCTGATTGAAACCGAAATGATCCAGGAGGCGCCCGTGGATTTCATCAAGCAGATGATTCCCATGGCCCGTATCGGCCGGCCCGAGGAAGTGGCAAAGGTGGTGCGGTTTTTGTGTTCAGAGGACGCTTCTTATATCACCGGTGCGGTGATCAGTGTGGACGGAGGCATGGGCTGATGGCCGGCATTGCCTTCATGCGCAGGATTTTTTACAGGTTTGGTTTTTTTGCCGCGCTGCTGTGTGCTGTCCCGTTTTTTGCCGGCTGGGCCGACACCATGGAGGAGATCGGAGATCAGGCAGCCGGTATCCGGACGGTCAAAGCGCGGTTTGTCCAGGAAAAGCATTTGGAAATGCTGGACAACCCCCTTATATCCAAAGGCGAGCTGTATTTCCGGGCCCCGGATTCCCTGCGCTGGGAATACACCGATCCCGTAAAAAGCATCCTGCTGATGAACCGCGACCGGATCAGCCAGTACGCCATGGGTGAAGACGGCATGCAGGCCCGGCAGGGCAGGGATCTGGAGGCCATGCGCGTTTTTCTGGAGCAGGTGGGCCAATGGATCCGCGGCGGGTTTGACAAAAACACTGCTTTTGCCGCAGAACTCAAAAAAGGGCAAAGGGTGGTGCTGACCCCTGTGGACAAAAACATTTCCGCGGTGATTGAAAAAATTGAACTCCGGCTCACCGACACCCCGGGCGTGATCGCGTCTGCTTTTATTTATGAGGATGAAACCTCTTATACCCGCATTGTGTTCCATGACACAAAGATCAACCCGAAGATTGAAGACAGCGTATTTGAGCACGCCGGATAGAGAAGGGCTGACAAATCGTTTGCACCCTGCTGATTTGGAATAATATTTTATTTCAGATGCCGGTCCGTGCGAACATGTTGTTTGCAGCAGGCCATTCCAAATTTATCCGCAAAAGGGGGTTGATGATGAAACAATGGATTTACGGCGGTTTTCTGGTGTTGATGAGCGTGGCACTGATTTCCTGCACCGCAAGCTTGAAAAAAAGTGAGATTGATCCATGGCTGGCCGACGTTTCCGGCAGCAGAGCCCCTGCCGTTAACGTGGAAGGCAAATGGCAGGACGCGGATGTGGATCCCAACACCCCGTTTGGATGGGGCAAGGGCATGCTGGAGCAATCAAATGGCAGAATCGAGGGCCATATCGGCCACTACAACATCACCGGAAGGGTCAGCGGCAACGAGGTTTACCTGGTGTTTCTCTCCGGCGGGTCGGTCTATTACACGGCCCGGCTGGAAATGAAGGAAAAGGGCGTGCTGCGGGGCAATTATTTTTATGACGACGACCTGGCACAGGAAAACGGCATGCCCATGAACCTGGAAAAAGTTGAATAACCGCAAATATACATCCAGCAGGGGGTTGTGGATTGCCCGGCCGGCACTGATTCTGGTTTTTATGGTCTTCATGGCAGCCGGATGTGCCGGGCTGCCGGAAATCCGGCTGGAAGGCCCTGTTGCTGAATTCCGGGTGAAAACGGCCTGCCGGAAAGTGTTTGCAAACACCCCCCGGCAGGTCGTGCATTCCATGACCGCACGGATGCCCAATGACGAGATTTACCAGGGCATTTCCGTTACCCGGGTGTCGCCGGAATCCGGCCGGATCAAATGCGTGATCATGAGCATAGAGGGCTTGGTGCTGTTTTCAGGGCAGGCCAATGGCGAGATCCGGGTTGAGCGCGCAATCGGCCCGTTTGACAGCGAAAAATTCGCAGAGCGCTTGTTTGCCGATATCCGGCAGGTGTTTTTACCCCCCCGGGGCCTGATGGTTGCTGCGGGACAAAATCCCGATAACAACCCGGTGTGTCGTTATTTGTTAGACGACGGCGGTTTTCTGGACGTGGTGCAGGCCAGCCCAAACCAGGTGCAAATCATTGAATACAACCCGGGCAGAAAAAAGACCCAGACCGTTTCCGTTACCCGGGCGCCGGCGTCGGGCGAAGCCGGCCTCAGGCCGGCGGACACCATCGTGATCGAGCGTCACGGAGTCCTGGGCTACCGGCTGGACCTTGAGCGCATCGAGCAGAACCCGGATTCCGCAAATTTGCCGTGATCGGGTTTTTTCAGATCCGGGTCTCGTTTGGGGCTTTGTCCTCGGTGTCTTCCAGAGAACGCTGAAAATCACGCCAGGCCCTGGAAAATCCCTTTTTGGTTTCCTCCCAGGCCTCTCCTGAACTGTTTTTGAATTTTTCCGCCCATTTTTGAAGGTCTTCGCGTTTCTGGCGCAGGGTTTCGAGGGTGGATTCGCTTTTTTCCTTCATCTCTTTGCTCATTTCTGATTTTTCCTTTTCATACCGGCGCTCCAGTTCATCGATGCGCTCGTCCATGCGCTGGATTTCTTCTTTTGCCCTTTTGGCCATTTCTTCCTGCTTGGCTGCAGAGTACTGCTTAAGGCTTTCAATGGCCTCGGCAATGTCCTGCCTGACTTTTTCGCCGGAAGTTTGATCGTTGGATTGAGCAACGGCCGGCCCGGCGCAGACCAGTGGGGCCAGCATCAAAATCAGGGCGGCAAACATGCACTTGAGAGGGGTTTTCGGGTTCATGACAATGTCCTTTCATTTGTTTTGTCATTGCCGGCTTTTTCCGGCCGGATGGATTGGTGCATCACGGCATGGCCTGTGAGCCCGGAGACAGACCGGATCACAAGGCCTTGTTCAGAGAAAACAATAAGAATTTTCTCCATTTCCGCAAGCCATTGCCGCGGGTCAAACCGCGCGGTTCCCGGGTGGCCGTCATGGAGCAAAACGATGTCTCCGCTTTGCACCTTTCTGCTGATGCGCGCGGCCAGGCCGTTGATTTTCCGGTTTCCCACGTCCGGTCCCCGGCATGAGTAAAGAATACAGCGCATTTTGTATTTTTCAAGTACGGCCCTGAGCTTCGGGTTGACCACCCCGGCCGGGGGGCGGAAGGCGGCGGGCCGGATGTTGAAGCACGCCAGGATGTTTTGGGTTTTTGCGATTTCCGCGTCCAGTTTTCCGGCGGGCTTGAGCATGACAAACACGTCGTGGCTGTAGGTGTGATTGCCGATGCAGTGGCCTTCGGCAAGGATCTGTTGGATAATTTCCGGATGTTTTTCCGCCTTTTGGCCGGTGACGAAAAATGTGGCCGGCGCATTCCAGCGCCCAAGCAGCTCCAGCAGGGCCGGGGTGGTTTCCGGGTGAGGGCCGTCATCAAATGTAAGGGCAACGCTGTTGCTGTTTCTGGGGCCTTTGCAGATAACGGGCAGAAAAAAACCGGACCGGCCCAAAACCGCTCCTGCCGCGCACATGATCACAAAGGCGGCAAGCACGGCCGCAGCAAAGTACGGGTGGATGAAAAAAACCGCCACGGCCGCGAAAAATGCGCCGGCTGCGGCAAGCCACGCAGGGGCTATGCCAAAGCCGGCCTTCATCTGACCAGATGCTCCCACAAGGGCCCGGTATGGCCACGGGCATGGAGCCGGGAGATGATCTGCGCGCTTTTGTCTCCGCCGCTGCCAACGATCCAGTTGATGCGGTTTTGGGCTTTTTCCAGCACCCGGGCCTGTATCTGTTCGGCGCTGATGTGTGCGGGACTGTAAAATACGGGTTCAAGAAGATCTGCGTTTGTCTGGATCAGTCCCCGTTCCACGGCCATCTGCCGCACCCGGGTGCCCGGATAAATGCGGATGCCGGTGAAAAAAAAGCAGGCGGTTTTCTCCAGGGCTGCGGCATTGTCCAGTGTTGTTTCCAGGGTTTTTTCAGATTCGTCCGGCGCGCCCAGCAGAAAAAAATGGGCTGCATGGATTCCCGCATCCAGGGCGGCCTGGTGGGCGGCGAAGATATCTGCGCAGGTAAAGGGTTTACGGTACTGGGACAGGATGGAATCGCAGAACGCGTCTGTGCCGAATTCCGCATGGGTCATGCCGGCTTTTGCAAGGGCGGCAAAATAGCCTGCCGGCATCCGGGCCGGGGCGATGTAGGCGCCCCAGTCAACGGTGATTTGTGCGCGTTCAAAGGCCCGGGCCACGGCCAGGCTGTGATCCGGGTCTGCATTAAAGGCCGAATCCGTGATAAACAAAAACGCGGCTCCGGCATCCTGGAGCTGCCGGGCCTGCCTGGCCACTTCCGCGGGGTCAAACAGCCGCATGCGCCTGCCCTCGATGTCGGGGTAAGTGCAGTAGATGCACTGAAAACAGCACCCCCGCTTGGTCTGCAGGTTGAGCATCCCGCCGTGGCGAAGATAATAATCCACGTGCGGACGATCGGCCAGAAACGAGCGCTTTGTTAAGTTACCCAGGGGCGTCGGCGGTGTGAGGGCTTCGGCCGGGCTGTTTGGGGTGATTACCCCGGGCAGATCGGTTACGGGTTTGTTTTGGGAAAGCCGGTCCAGAAACGCGGCCAGGCGCTCGCCTTCGCCGGTCAGGGCGTAATCCGCCCCCAGGTGCGTCAAAATGGCCCGGGGAAACATGTTCAGCCCGCTGCCGCCGATAATGACCGGCGCACGGCTGATTTTTCGGATTCGGTCCACAAGTTCCCGGCTCTGCCAGAGATAGGTGCCCGGGTTGACCGCATCAGTGGTGTCCACGTTGCGGATGGAAATGCCGATGATATCCGGATCGGTCCGGGCCACCCGGGCCAGAACGGTTTCAGCGCCGCCGGGTTCATTGATGTCTGCGATCCACACCTGATGGCGGTCCTTGATGGCCCCGGCCACGCAGTCCAGCCCCAGGGGGTAGACCGGGTAGGGTCGGGTTTCGGTGTTGGGCGAGATCAGCAAAACCTTCATGTGTGCATCATCTCCACTGCTGTAACGGGTTTTCCGGCATTGATCATTAAAATTCCCCTGGCGCGCAGATCGATTTCCGTGTCTCCGGCCGGGCCGGCCGGGAGAAATCCTTTTTCCATGCACCCGGCAGCCAGGCCTGCGGCCGCGGCAGAGGCCGTGGCAAATTCGCCGGTATATTTCCGGTAATCCACCATTGGCAGGTTTGTGTCAAGGGCCTGGCAAAAGGCGTTGATCACCCGGCGGGAAAAATCCGCACGGGCTGCGGGAATGCCGGCAAAGATGACACCGATTCTTGCTGAAACGGCTCTGGCCCCGCCCAGTTTTTCCACCAGGGCGCTGGCGGTTTTGGCCGGATCATCGCTGCCAAGGACAAATACAGGACCAATGCCGATGCCGGTGTTGGCGGAGGTGAGCATCAGTCCGCCCCCGCCGTCGGCCGGAGTGGCGGCCAGGGCGGCTGACGGATCAAACCTGCGGATCAGGGGTTCATGGGCCTCGTCTGCGCCCATGACCAGGCATGGGCCATGGTTGTTTCCCATGAGCCGGGCTGCGATCAGGGCCTGTTCAAAGGCGTCGTCCTGTCCCGTGAGTGTCATGTTTGCACCCCTGGCCCCGAGCATGAGTGCGGCCTGGCCGGCAGGGGCGTTGTGTACGGATCCGGCAAAATCCATGGGGCTGGAAAGCCGCTCCTGGTTGGCAAACAGCCGGGTGAGAAAATTATGGGTCTCTGTGAGCGCTCCCCAGCCGGTGCCGAAAAACAGGTCCGAAATCTGATTGTCCATATTTGTGCGGGATATCGCCTGGCCGGCCAGGTTTATCGCCATTCTGGAAAGCCGCTTTAACCGCCGGACGGCTTTTGTATCCAGGTCAGCAGACAGATCTGCATTGGACAATATCCCGGCGCAGGAAAGATTGCTGTAAAACGCCTGCAGACTGGCTTCTGTGTCCCCTGCGCCGGTGATGCACATGCCGGTTAAAACGCCTGTGACATCGGGATGTTTTGTGCAATGACCGTGCTTTCCGGCTTTGCCCGGGATTTTGTTTTGGATGCCGCCAATGACCAGGGCGGCATTGTTGCCCCCGAACCCGAAGGAATTGGACAGCACGGTGCTGATTTTTCCGTGCTGCGGCCGGGTCAGGGGGTGGATGTCCAGATCCGGGTCAGGGGTTCGCATGCCCGCGTTTGCGGGCAAAAAGCCGTCTGCCGCTGCCCGGGCGCAGATGCCCGCTTCCATGGCCCCGGCTGCTGCAAGGCTGTGGCCGAAAGCGCCCTTGACAGAGGAGAGCGCCGGGGGGTTGTCTCCGAATACCGCATGCACGGCCCGGGCTTCGGCCGCGTCATTGCCGATGGTGCCGGTGCCGTGCAAATTGATGTAGTCGATGTCTGCAGGGCCCATCCCGGCATCTTTTAAGGCGGCTTCCATGGCCCGGGCCGCGCCCAGGCCTTCCGGATGCGGGGAAGTGGCGTGATGAGCGTCACAGGAAAGACCGGCGCCCAGAATTTGGGCAACTGCATTTTTTGGGGGCGTTTGACCGCCTTTGAGCAGAACCAGGGCCGCGGCCTCGGAAAGGTGCATGCCCTTTCTGTTTGCGTCAAAGGGCCGGGCGCCCTCCGGGTCGATTAATTGCAGGGCGGCAAACCCGTGGCAGGTCAGTCGGCACAGGGCATCAGCTCCCCCGGCCAGCACAGTTTGGGCCATGCCGCAGCCAATCATCCGGGCGGCCAGGGCAATGGCCGCAGCCCCGGAGGAGCAGGCAGTGGAGACCGTCAAAACCGGGCCGGTGCATCCGCAGACCCCGGCCGCATGCCGGGCCACCGTGTCCAGACCGTGGCCTGCATAGGCCCGGGGGTCTGTGACCTTGTTTTTGATCAGCACTTCGGATTCCGGCATTCCGCCGGTGGTCACGCCCATGACCACTGCGTCGGGCACAGTACCCGGACATTGGCTCATGATCTGTCTGACCGCTGCATCTGTGAGCGCATGGGTCCGGCCGGCACCAATGGCGGGCAAATCCATGCTCACCTGGCCGGCCACTGGCGGATCCGGATGGGCAAACAGGGTCAGGGGGGCGGCACAAATCCGGTTTTCCTCCAGTGCGGCCATGGTCTGCCGGGTGTCTCCCATGGGCGTGATCATTGCAATGCCGGTGATGTAAATGCCTGTCAACATCCCGTGTCCTTAGGGTTCAAAATGATGCCACTGGCAGGGATGTGCCAGCACCGCCTGCTCCAGCAGGCGGGTGTATTGCCGTGCGGCATCCGCGATCTGCCGGTCGCGGCCCGGGCCTTTTTTCCGGGCCGGCGAAATGGGCGGGTGGATGATAAAGCTGTAATGATGCGCGCCTGTGCGAAAGGCAAAAAACACGTAAATCGGTGTTCTGGTGGCTGCGGCCAAAGCAAAGGGCGCCCTGGGCAGCCGCACCGGCCGGTTGAAAAACGTGGTTTCCACATATGCCTGGTTTGCGTCCCGGAACCGGTCGCCGGCCATGGACAGAATCCAGCCCTTTCGCAGATATGCCATGGCCTCGATGATTTCCATGGGCGAGCCCTGGCGGTTTTGGCCTGCAATCACCCTTACCCCGCTTTTTCGCAGGCTTTGTTTCTGTGTGCCCTCGATCTGTTCGTTCTGTTTTTCCCCCATGACCAGAAGCAGGGGCACGCCCTGTTCTTTTAGCAGCCGGGCGGCCACCTCCCAGTTGCCCACATGGCTCATGAGCAAAATCCCGCCGGTGCCGGCTGTTATGCAGGCCTTTAGATGCTCCAGGCCGCTGGCGGTGTAGGTGATGCGGTTTTTATGTTCCAGCAGGTAGCGGTCCACGTAAAGATGGGTAAAGCTGTGAAATTGCCGCCACGCACACCAGATATGATACCATGCCGGCCGGCCGGGAAAAAGGATTCTGTAAAAACGAACGCTCACGGCCACCCGGGGCGGAAAAAACAGAAAATAGCCGGCTGCAATGGTGCGCACGGCTGCATAAAAGACCCAAATCCCGTATTTTTCAGAGCAATATGCCAGAATTTGGTAAAACAGGCGGATCATCGGGTTTCACCATAACTTTGGGGTTTTCTGGCAGCAAACCATTTTTCCTCCCGCCCCCGGCCCGAGTCCTGCACATGGCGAATTTCAAAGCCCGTAGATGTCAACAGATCCCGGATTTGGGCCTCGGTTCGGTCATGGCGCGCAATTCCCCGGATTTTTAAGCGCAGGATTTCAACCCGCCGCAGAAATGAATCTTTTGAATCTCTGAGCACGGCCGCGCGCATGATCAACCGGCCGCCCGGCTCCAGGCGGTTTTTTGCAGCGGCCAGGGTTTGGGCGGCGGTATTGTCTGAAAGGTAATGGAGCATGTCGATCATCAGGGCGGTGTCTGCGGGATGGTCCGGTGCCGGCAGGTCCGGGGCTGCAGCCTGCCATATGGTTCCCTGATCAGCCGTGATGCGGCTGGCAAACCGCACCCGTTCGCCGTCCGGGTCCATGCCGGTTATCCGGATTTTTGGGTCCATGGCCAGCAGCCACCCGGCGGTGATGCCGTAGCCGCATCCGATGTCCAGAACCGCGGCCGGCCTGTCCAGAAACCCGGGCAGCTCGGCAAACATGGGATCCACCCGGCGCTTGATTGCAGCAAAAATCCGGGGATAGGCCTCGGTGTGCCGGTACATGCGGGCAAGGCGCTGTTTGTGTTCTGCAGAGCCTGGCGCTGCCACACCCTGGCCCGGGACCGCGGGCTGAAACAGGATATCCAGAATGGCCGGCAGCAGGCAGAAGGTACCGGCGGCCACAAACAGCACCGCAGGGGCCAGAATCAGGCCCAGGCTTTTCATGAGCAGGTGTTCTCCTGTGGCCAGGGCGGCAAACCCGATAAAGGTGGAGGCCGCAGCCAGAAACACGGTCATGCGGATGTGGGCGAAATGCGGATGGGCCGGCGTGCCGTAGCGCTGGTAGGCCCGGACGAAATAAAGGGAATAATCCAGGCCCATGCCGAAAACCACCACAGAGAGCATCAGCCCGGGAATGTTTAGCGGCTGGCCCAGCAGGTGCAGGAGGCCCAGGGTGCAGACCATGGCAAAGCCCAGGGGCAGAAGCGAGACCGCCGCCAGGGTGAAATCGGCAAAAAACACCACCAGCAGCACGGCCACGCCCGCAGCCACAATGGCAAACATTTGCACAAAGGTATTTGAAAGCAGCGTGCCCAGGTTTTGGGCGTAATAATTGGGGTCCAGCACGGAGATTTCCGGCCGGCCCGATGAAATCGTGTCAAAAAACCGGGCCGGATCATAATTTTCTCCTGGCACAAGAGAGGCAAACAGGATGTGGCCGTCTCCGGTCTTTTCGGAATGAATGCCCAGAAAATCAAAAAAACGTTCATCAAAGCGCATCTGCCCGGAGGCGCAGTCAGTGGTTTGGCTTGAATACACGTGTGCAAAATTTTCCGGGTTTATCCCCAGGGCCGCGGCCTGATCCATGATGCGGGAAACCACTTGCTTTTGTCCGGCATCCTGCCAGAACTGCTGCCATGCGTTCATATTGGAGCGGCAGCGCTTTGGACCGGGAAACAGCATGGAGGGGAAAAACGCCTCTGAAATGCGGTTTTCAGCCATTTGGTCTTCGATTTCGGCGGCAAGCCGGTCGCTTGTCTGCTGGAGCTTTTTTTTGTTTTCCGCCCGGGCCATGACATGGACCCGGTCAAACATCCGGTTTCCCCAGGTGTCTGCGATCTGCTGTTCTGCGGCAAGGGTGTTTTTGCTAACGGTATTGATGGCGGAAATATCTGCGCAGAAATCCGGCCGGGCAAAAAAGGCCAGAATACCGGCTGCCAGAAGGGCGGCAACCAGCTTGGGCTTTTTGCCGGACAGCACCGCATGGTCTACTGCGGTTTGCAGCAGCAGCCGGTGCTTGCGCCGGGCCCCTTTAAGCCCGGGCATCAGCAGGGGAAAACCTGTATGCACGAACAAAAAGGAAAACAAAATGCCCAAAGCGGCAAACTGCCCGATTTCCGCGAGTATGGGAAACCCGCTGAAAACCAGCAGAAAAAAGGCGCCCGCCGAGGTCAGCGCAGCTGCAAGGGCCACTGCCCACACTTCCCTGGAGGCCTGTTTGCCGGTTGTTTCATAAGGCCGGTCTGCAAACAGCAGATAGGAAATGCCGTGATCAACCGTAATGGCCACGATGGCCCCGCCAAATCCCACGGCCATGATGGTGATGGATTCGTGGAACAGGGCGTATACCACCAGGGCGGCCAGGGTGCCGAACACTGCGGGCACAAAGGCCAAAAGCCCGATTGCTGGCCTGGGAAAGGCCAGCATGAGCAGCGCGGCAATGCCCAGGGCCGAAAGAAACACCGCCTGTCTGGCGTCGTTTTTGGCTGCGGTTTCATTGTCGATCACCGCCCGGTAGGCGCCGGCCGCGGTCAGTGTCAGGTCCGCGCCCCGGGTGTCAAAATCCCGGGAAAGCGCCTGCCGGGCCTGGCTGATGGCCGCGGCGATTTCTCTGGCGGCTTCTGATCCGGTGGCTGCCCGGCCGGGATCGGCAATAATTAAGACATGGCCCAGGTCTTTGGAAAACAGCCGGCCCTTGTGAAATTCGATGTTTTCTGCCGGCATCAGGGCCCGGGTTTTTTCCAGGACCACATCGCGCAGGCCCGCGGGATCAGCAACAATGGCCCGGGCCCGGCCGGTGCTTTCCATGGTGTAGAGCCGGGACAGGTTTTGCCTGACCCGTTTTTCCAGCACCCCTTTTTCCAGCAAAGGGGTCACTTTTTTTTCCAGATCCCGTGCCGTGAGCAGGGCCGGCAGGTGTTGTGCTGCATAAAGATCCAGGTCGGAAAAAATCTGCCCGGCGTCTTTGAAACCCACGGCGTCAAAAAGCCCGGTGGCTTCCATATGCGCTTCCAGCCGTCCTGCGGCCGCAGAAAGAACCTCCGGGTCTGCGGGTTCAAGTCCCAGATCGATCAATACCCGGTTTTGATAGGGGTGGTTTAAAATGACTTCATGGCTGTCGGCCATGACCGGATTGCCAGCGGGCAGGGAATGCAAAATGTTGGTTTCAATGCGGAGGCCTGAGGCAGAAAAGGCGAAAACTGCCATTGCTCCGGCAATCACGGTAAAAAGGATGCCGCGTGCCAGCATGGATTTTTTTGTAATCCTGGTTTGTGTCAATGGCTGCCACTCCTTGCTGATCTTCTTAGAAAACCAACAAACCGCTGTCCCAAAAGCCGGGTGAAAATCCCTGCATTGCGAAGAAAATCCACGCCGGGGCGGAAATGGGAGATGCGCTGGTCAGCCGGCAGGTAATGGACGTTTACCGGCACTTCAATTACGGAAACACCCTGACGGCAGGCCCGCACCAGGATTTCCACCTCAAAGTCAAACCGGGTGCACATCGCCCCCCAGTGCAGGGCCGCGGGCAGGGGATAGGCCCGGAATCCGCTCTGGGAATCGGACAGTTTGGGCCCGCCGCACACCCAGACCCAGAAGTTGGAAAACCGGCGGCCCATCCGGGAGCCGTATCGGATATGGGATTGTTCCATTCCCGTGCGGCAGCCCACGATCAGGGCGCGGCCGGAATCGGTCGCCGCAGCCATCAGGGCCGGAGCGTCTGCCGGGTCATGCTGGCCGTCAGCGTCTATGGTCACGGCATAGTCGGCCAGTTGCGCCGCCTCTGTCAGGCCGGTTTGAAGGGCCGCGCCCTTGCCGGTGTTGCGGGCATGGGTGATCACGCGGATATCTGAAAGCCGCCCGAGCCGGGCGGCGGTGTCATCTGTTGATCCGTCGTTTATCACGATAATGTCTGTACCAAGCCCTTTGGCCCGGGATATGACCGCTTCCAGGGCCGCACCGTGATTGTAGACCGGAATCACGATGACAAACCGGCACTTTTGCGGCCGTTTTTGCGCCGGGCCGGATTTGGGGCCGGATTTAGGATTCATGGACATGCAGGGGTTCTTGGGGGTCATGTTTTCGCGGATTGTCGCAGCACCAGGCCACGGCCCAGGCGCCCGGACCGATGTGGACCCCGGAGGTCATGGACATGGGCTGGAGCAGGATTTCTGCTTCAGGAAAAAGCCCGGCGATGCGTTCTTTGACCGGGCCGGCCACCCATTGCCGGTTATCGGAATATTCCAGCAGCAAAAGGGGATGGGGGGCGTGGTTTAAGTCCTGCTGCAGTTGTTGTTCGGCAAATTTGATCTGGGCTTCGGCGTTTCGCACGATGCCGACTTTTTCCGCCCCATGGGAAAGGGGGCTGATCACCGGTTTCATGTGGAGCATGTCGCCGAAAAAGGCCCCGGTTTTCGACATCCGGCCCCCTGCGGCCAGGTATTTGAGCTCGTCGAGAAATATGTATTCCCCGCAGCGCTCAACAATGTTTCGGGCAAATGCGATCACCTGGTTTGCGCTTTGAACGCCGGCTGCATACCGGGCCGTGGCCGCGGCTATGGCCGCCAGGCGGCCCGAGGCCGCGCCGGTGTCAATGACAAAAAACCGGTCATCCATGTCGTTTGCCGCCTTCCAGTCCATGGCCGTCTGGTAATTGCCGGTGTAGATCGAGCCCACGCACAGGTAAAGCACCCGGTCGTGCTGGGACAAAAGCCGGGCGTAATGCTGATGGCGTTCAAAATCCGAGGCCTGGGAGGTTGAGGCGCGCACGGCCCGGCGCATGGCCTGGTAAAGTTCCTCCGGGTCCATGCATGTTTCCGGGATGCAGCGGTCGCCCACGGTGACATAGCTTTCCAGCAGGGTGATGCCCAGCCGGCCGGCCAGGTGCCGGGATATTGAGCCGGCCGCATCCGTGACAAGGTGCACCGGCGCAGCGGCGGCCGGCAGCCGGAAGGCGGCGGCCTGCTCGGCCATGTTGTCTTCGTTCCAGGAAACAATGCGGCCCATCTGCCCGAGTTGTTTTCGCGCAGCAGAGCGGTCTGCGGTGTGCAGGTGAATTTTGGCGTACCCGCCGGTGTGAAAAACCGTCAGACTGTCGTGGTCTTGTGCGGCTGCCGGGTCCTGTGTACCGGAGTTCTCGTTTACCTCCACCACTGCATCCACGCAGAATCCGTTTTCCGCGGCTGCGGCATACTCCGGATCAATTTTGAGCCGGCCGGCAAAGATTTCGTGGATGGGGAGAAAGGGGCGGTCTTGTCCGCAAAAATCTGTAAAAAAGCCCTCCAGAAACACGAACATGCCAAGGGCCCCGGCATCCACCACCTTGGCGGCGCTCAGTTCCCGGATCTGGCCGGTGCTGCTGTCAACTTCGGTCTGCATGGCATCTGTGACGGTTTTCAGGCCGCTTTGCGGGTTTTTAGGGTCGGGCAGGGCGGCTATGGCTTCGGCAAAAGCATCAATAACGGTGAGCATGGTGCCGGCCCGGGGTCTGGAAATTGCACTGCGGGCATTCTGTGCCCCGGTTTGGGCGCACTGGTAAAGGGCTTTTAATCCGTTTGCGGCCAGAAGATCATTGACAAAACGGGCTGCGATGTTTCCGGAATTGCCCCTTGCGGCAAACAGAATCTGGTGCCCGGTTTTCTCCGGGCCCTGGTCTGAAACGTTTCTGAGCGGGGCCAGGGTGATCATGAGGTTTCGGCCCGTATCCCCGTCTGCCACGGGAAACACGTTGATCCGGTCAAGTACCGCCGACCATGCGGCCAGCCGCTCATAGCCGGTTAAAAGGGCCTGGTGAAAGTCTGCTGCCATGTTATTCAAATCCGAGTGCATGCCGGATGGTATCCGGAATTTTAAAAAGGGTCTCCATCTCCGGGATTTTTACGGCCGCCTGCTGGCTTTTGCCTTTGGCAATAACCCGGCTGTCTTGTGTGAGGCGGATGATAAAATCCACGCCGATTTTGTAGTCCACTGCCGTGAGTTTGGCCCGGCAGACAAACTCGTCGCGGAAGCGCAGGGGAAACACGTGCTTGATGCTGGTGCGGATGATGGGGAAAATGTGTTGGGTATCCGTGTAGACCCGGTAGAGGTCCACGCCCATTTTCCGGAACAGGGCGTCGCGGGTGATGTCAAAGTATTTGAAGTAATTTCCGTGCCATACCACTTCCATGGGGTCCAGGTCATGGAAGGGGACCGTGAATTTCACTTCACAGATTCTGTCGGTGTCTTCAGTTTTCATAAATCCTGTCCGGCTGCATAAAAATCCCGTTTCCTGTCAAAAGTCAGGAACTGCGAGGGTTGCTGTTACGGCGGTTTTGCCAATTTACCGGCACAGGGGGCGGCTGTCAAGAAAGACGTTTACAAAGGTTACTGATTCGTTCTTCTGATATGCCTGAGTAACTTCAGCATCGTCATAACCAGGGCATAAGCAGCTTGTGGTGGTTTTCGCATGTGTCGGGGCGGGTGCGGTTTGTTTGTCTGCGGCGTGCTTTCGGCGATCGGACCGGGGCTTTGGCTGGAATTTTAAAAACTCGGGCTGGTCGCCCTCAGACAGTTTAAAATTCCGGTCGCCAAAACCCCGGTCCGATCTTATGCCGAAACCGCGCCAATGCAGCCAAACAAACCACCCCCGCCCCGCCCCATGGCCAGCGCACTGGAAATATTCGGCAACAACTGGTCTTTACCAAGAGGTCTTTTGAATTTGGACACCTAAAGGGTTGATGGCACCGTAAAAAGTCCAATATCTGCGTTACGCGTGATTTCTCAGAATTTCACGTACGGATAAGTACGCTGCATTCTTCGAAATCGCGCAAGCCTTGATCTTGAACTTTTTACGGCGCCATCTGAAAATCGACTTTTTACGAGTGCGTCAAGGGTTGATCAACTCAAAAGGGGCTTTTCAATGTGTTTTACAGAATTATCGAATTTGAGCATGGTCCCCAAGGAAGCCCGAAGGACGGGGGCGGGTTTTTGAAGCGACATTGAGGGTTTTTGCGGGAAAATTCAGCCGATGCCGGAGCCGGAAAATTTCAAACTGTCTGAGGGCGCCTGCGCCCGAGTTTTTGAAATTTTGGCGAAGGCATCGGCTGAATCCGCAAAAACGATCAGGAGCGAAAAAACCCGGCCCCGGCCGAGGGGCTTCCTTCCTGGAAAAACAGCGGATGGTATAAAAAGCTTTTTATGAGGCCGTCAATCCTGTTGGAAAGAGAAAAGACGATATGCAAAATCTTTTCCCCTTGATTTCTTCGGCCTGTTTTTCCTATAAAATTAGGAAACACGCATTGATGAAAAATCAGAACACAAGAAAAAGGAGATCCGTCCATGCCCGTATTCGGAGATGAACTCAAGCGGTTGCGGCAGAAAAAACAGGTGAGCACAGGGCAGGTGGCCATGGCTGTGGGAATTCCCCAGTCTCGCTACAGTGAAATGGAAAAAGGCGTTCGGGTGGCCTCAGAGGGCCAGATCCAGCGGCTTGAAAAATACTACGAGGCTGAAGCCGGCGCCCTGGCCGCATTAATGAAAAAACAATGGCAGGATTTGATGCAGGCAGCTGCGGCATAGCTGTTTGCAGTTTTTAAACTGTATGCCGGCCTCTTTTCGACTTTGGTTTTATAACCTGTTATATTGGAACAAAATAAAGGAAAACATGGGAGAGGTGGCATGAAAACATATACGGCAATCATTGAGAAATGCCCTGAAACCAATCTGTATGTTGGTTTTGTCCCGGGATTTCCGGGTGCCCATTCTCAAGGGGAAACGCTGGACGAACTGAATCAGAATCTAAGGGAAGTGATCCAAATGCTTCTCGAGGATGGAGAGCCTATGCTGGAAACCGAATTTGTGGGCACTCAAACTGTTTTGGTGGCGTAAATGGGTTCTGTGCCGGTCCTGAAACCAAAAGAGGTGGCCAGGATCCTTCAAAAAATGGGATTTTCTGAGGTGCGTCAGAGGGGTGCACATAAACAGTTTCGACACAAGGATGGCCGGAAAACGACCGTGCCGTTCCACCCTGGAAAGGACATATCTCCAATCCTGCTGAAACAGATTGCCCGGGATATTAAAGTATCCCTGGAGGAATTTTTGCAGTACAGATAGTGTAAGCGTTTAAGCGTCTGCTGTCTGCTGTTTTTCTATATCTTCCAGTTCGTGGATGATTTTTTCGCGCACCATCAGGGCGGTTTCCTCAGGCGACAGGTGGCTGAATTGTTCATACGGGATTTCGGGCATGACCCGAACCCGGATGTCGCATTTTCCGTGGAAATTGATGCTGTATTTGGGCAGGGCCTTGTTGGTGCCCGAGATCACGATGGGCTGGATCGGGGCCTGATGTTCTGTGGCCAGGATAAAGGCGCCAGACTTGAAATTCCGGACATTGCCGTCCGGCGACCGGGTACCTTCCGGGAAAATCAGCACGGAACTTCCTTCGTCCAGGGCTTTTTTGCAGTCCTTCATCATCCTGGTAATGCTTCGCTTGTCCCCGCGTTTTAATTCAATGTAGCGGTTAAACCGCATGTTCCACCCGATCAGGGGAACCTTGAAAATTTCGCTTTTGGACACAAACTTGAAGTGGCAAAACAGATTGAACAGCACCAGGATGTCGAGCAGGGACTGATGATTGGACACCACCACCCGGGCTTTTTTGGAATCGATGTGCTCCCGGCCCTGGATGCGGATTTTCCATGCCGGGATAATCCAGGTGTAGAGCGCTCCCCAAAAGCAGGTAAACTGCTGGAGAATCACCAGCCGCCGGTCAAAGGCCACGGTGGCGACCTTGATGACAAGTGCGGCCAGAAAAAAGATTACCGAGGTAATACCCACAAAACTGAACCAGGCAATTGCAATCAAACGGTTTTTCATAAAAATTTTCACCGGATTTAAGGTCTGATGGCACCGTAAAAAGCTTTTTACCGCGGCCGCTGTTTTTACAGGAAGGAAGCCCTGCGGCCGGGGTCAGTTTTTTTGCTCCTGAGCGTTTACAGAGGTTTCTGTAAACGCTCAATGTCGCTTCAAAAACCGACCCCGCCCTTGGACTTCCTTGGAAGTCCTAAAACGGATATCACCGTCAACCACTAAAGAGGCAACTTATTGATTTTACTTAACACTTAATCACTTAAAACTTAACACTGCCTGTAAAAAAGACTTTTTACAGGCTTATCAAGGTCTATAAGGAGAAAAATCTTTGGATGAGGTTATAAACGCGGATCAGCGGTTATTTCAAGGAAAAAATCGGATGGGCGCATGGAATTAACCGCTATTGCCGCAGCCGTGGTGCTGATCTTCTGCTGTGTTGCGGGTATTCTGCTGGTGCCGCTGGGAATGCCCGGAACCTTTGTGATCCTGGCCGGGGCAGTGGTCTATAACCTGATTTGCGGCGCCATGGTGTTTTCCCTGGCAGTTCTGGCGCTGTTGCTGGCTCTGGCCATAGTCGGCGAGGTGCTGGAATATGTGCTGGGAATGCGCATGGCCACCAAAAGGGGGGCTTCCCGGTATGCGGCTTTTGGCGGGATTGTCGGGGGCATTGTGGGTGCGTTTGCCGGAGTGCCGGTTTTTTTGATCGGACCGGTTATTGGTTTGTTTGCCGGGGTTTTTATGGGCGCGTTTGTCGTGGAGCTGGCGGTGAAAAAAGATGCAACGGCATCCCTGCGCTCGGCCACAGGTGCTTTTTACGGGCGGATGGGCGCGGTTCTGGCCAAAACCCTGGTGGGCTGTGCCATGGTGATTGTGCTATGGATGCAGGCGTTTTGATCCTTTTTTTCGGCCATGACACTGGATTTTTCACAATTGTGTTGACAGGTTAAAATAAATATCCTAACTGTAAGTCAATATCATGTTCATAAATCAGCAGGGAATTTTTTGATATGCAGTTGACCGGCGGTTGCCAAAATCTGATGTTTTCTTTTGGGCGCTTCTTTTTTGGCTTTAGAAGCGTCCATCCGGCGGTGTAGCATGCAGTAAAAATCAGCAAACGCACACAGCCCCGGGTGGACAGACCATGTCCGCCCGGGGTTTTTTGTTTAAAAGACCCCGGGGGATGCTTCCCCGGGGTTTTTTCGTCTGGCACCAGCCCGGGGGCCCCGGCAAATAAAAATGTCATGTTGGAAACACAGGAGGTCAAAGATGTTAATCGTACTGGAGCCCGACATCACCCAGAAACAGAAAAACCACATTTACCGGATTTTGCGCGAAGGCGGCTGCATTTCCCGTGAAATTACCGAGGCGGGCCGGCAGATTATCGGCTCCACCGGAGATGCCGGCCGTTCGCCGGATTTTTTTGAATCCCTGGAGGGCGTGGCCCGGGTAGTGCCGGTCAATACGGCATTTAAGCTCGTCAGCCGGCAGATGCACCCCGAAGATACCAGGGTGCAGGTGGGGGATGTGTCGGTGGGCGGCGAGCGCATCGTGGTTATTGCCGGGCCGTGTGCGGTGGAAAACCGGGAGCGCAGTCTGGCCATTGCCGGGCAGGTGCGCAAGTACGGGGCCGTGTTGTTCCGGGGCGGGGCGTTTAAACCCCGGACCTCTCCCTATGCCTTCCAGGGCCTGGGCGAAGAGGGCTTGAAAATTCTGGCCGAGGTGCGGCAGACCTTCGGCATGCCGGTGGTCACGGAGATCACTACCCCGGCCCAGGCTGACCTGGTGATGAAATACGTGGACGTGATTCAGATCGGTGCGCGCAACATGCAGAACTTTGAGCTTTTAAAGTGCGTGGGCCGGCTGGGAAAGCCGGTGCTGCTAAAGCGGGGGCTTGCCGCCACCATCGAGGAATGGCTCATGTCCGCTGAATACATTGTCTCAGAGGGAAACGATAAGGTGATTCTCTGCGAGCGCGGCATCCGCACCTTTGAGCCCTACACCCGCAACACCCTGGATCTTTCAGCCATTCCGGTGATCAAAAACCTCACCCACCTGCCCGTGATCATTGATCCCAGCCATGCCACCGGAATCCGGGAAAAGGTCAGTCCCATGGCCCGGGCCGCTATTGCCGCAGGTGCGGACGGTCTGATGATCGAGGTCCACGATGACCCGGACCACGCCCTGTCAGACGGGGCCCAGAGCCTTTACCCGGAGCAGTTTTCCCGGCTTATGCGGGATTTGTACGTGATCGCCCCGGTGGTGGACAAACAGCTGGATTTCGGGTATCTCGACAAGGCCCGGGCGGTGGACCGCATGCAGAAAGCCGGCAACGGCAAGGGCCGGCGGGCTGCTTTTCTCGGCGAGCCGGGGACTTATAGCCACAAGGCCTGCATGCAGTACTTCGGCGGCCAGGTTGCTCCCGTGCCCATGAATTCCTTTAAGGAAATTTACGAAACAGTCAGGGAAGGCGGGGCGGATTTCGGGGTGATTCCACTGGAAAACTCCCTGGCCGGAAGCGTTCATGAAAATTATGATCTGCTGCTTGAATATGATTTGCGCATTGTGGGTGAAATCCTGCTCCGAATCGAGCATCATCTCATCGGCCATCCCGGAGCACGGGTCGAAGACATCCGGCGGGTTTATTCTCATCCCCAGGTGTTTCAGCAGTGCCGCAGCTATATTGACCGTCATCAATGGGAATGGATTCCGGTTTCAGACACCGCCAGGGCGGTCAGGCTCGTCAAAGAGCAGAACAATCCGGCTGAAGGTGCCCTTGCCGGCCGGGACGCGGCCCGGATCCATGAAATGCAGATCCTGGAGCAGGGCATTGAAGCCAACGCCCGCAATTACACCCGGTTTGTGGTGATCGCCAGAGAGCCCATATCCGGCGGACAAAAAAACAAGTCATCGCTGATCTTTTCCACCGGAAACCAGCCCGGGGCCCTGTTTGAGGCCCTGAAAGTGTTTGCCGACAACGGCATCAACCTGGTCAAGCTCGAATCCCGGCCCATTCACGGCAAGCCCTGGGAGTACATGTTTTACGTGGATCTTGAAGCGGATGTGGACAGTGATGAATTGGCACCGGTGATAAAGCAGCTGGCGCAAAAGATTGATTACTTAAAGATCCTGGGCAGCTATTGATGAGCCTGTAAAAAGCTTTTTTACAGGTAGTGTTAAGTTTTAAGTGGTTAAGTGTTAAGTAAAATCAAGAGGTTATTTTTTTTATTGGTTGGCTGTTATATCCGTTTTGGGACTTTTTCGCAAAAGATAAAAAAAGCGGGAGCCCGGGGGTGAATCGGGCTCCCGCCATGCCAAAGGGAGGGTTTCTCATGGCAAAAGCTGGAAAGAAATGGCCTGCTTTTCCGCTTTTGATCAGGAGCTGAAATAGCCTCTGATGAATTTATAATAACCACGAAAATCGCCGGTGCAAACCCCGAAGGCCTATTTTCCAAACGGGCATTTGGGAAAGGTGCAGGCCTTGCAGCTCAGGCAGAATCCGCCCTGGGCATAGGCGGCCATGTCCTTTCGGGTCAGATGCTGGCCGGCCAGCAGTCTCGGCAGAATCAGGTCCAGGCTCGTGGTCTTGTGAAACAGGGCGCACGCCGGAACGCCCAGAACCCGGGCCTGCTTGATCCGGCCCACCAGGGTCATGGCCCCGGGCAGGATGGGCGCGCCGTAAAGCACATCTTCCATTCCTGCTCGGAGCAGGCCTGTGCGGGTCTGGTCATCCGGGTCCACGGACAGCCCGGCGGTGGTGATGATCAGGTCCGCGCCGCAGGCAAGCAGGTTGGAGACCTCTTCTGCAATCTGGTCTGCCTCGTCTGCTGAAACCGCCGCATGCACCACCTGGCAGTTGAAGTATTCCACCTTGCGCCGGATCACCGGCTCGAATTTGTCTTCAATCAGGCCCCTGTAGACCTCGGTTCCCGTGACCAGAATGCCCACCTTTGCCGGTTTGATGGGAAGGACTGTAAACAGGGGCGGTTTTTCAATGGTTTCCAGGGCATGTTCGAAATGGCTGCGGTCCAGATACAGGGGGATGGCCCGGGAGCCGGCAAAGGGCTTGTCCTTTTCCACGACGATGTTGTTTTGCCGGCTGGTGCACATGACATTGGGCACCAGGTTGAAATTTTCCAGAGCCGTGGCGTCTATGGAAAGAAGCCCGGTCACCGAAGCGTGGAAATTGATTTTGCCCTCAGCGGGAGGGGCCGGGTAATAGACGTTGGGTCCGGCCATTTTTTCGGCAAAGGCCAGCACAGCGTCGTTTTCATGGATCCAGCGATCTGAGGAAACCGGCGCGTCCTCCACGTAAACCCTGGACCGGCCCATCTGCTGGAGGCGGCACAGATCCCCGGCGCTGATTTCCTGGCCCGCCTTGAATTCCGGTCCCTTGGAAACCCCGGGCACGATCCGGGTCATGTCATGCAGGGCCTTTTTTCCCACGGCCTCCTCCACGGGTACAGCCGCGATTTCCGGTGACGGCTGCTCGGCGGCGCAGTCATGATCCAGCACATGGCGGTACGGGGCCTCTCCCTGGCAGCCCCGGCAGATGGAACCGTCTTTTTTGGGATAGGCCTCCCCGCAGGCCGTGCATACGGCAATGGCCCCCATTTCGGGTTTTTTGACCAGCCGCTGGCGGACATTGACCGGCACCACTGACAGGTATTGGTCGCCGGCTGCCTCGATTTCGGCAAAAAGCCGCTCTGTGTCCTGCTCCTGCTTGGTTGTGCGCTTTAAAAACCAGTCCCGGATTTCCGGGAAATCTTCAAGCTTGTCAAGCTCGATGCTTACCCGCCAGCCCTCGAAGGTGTATTTGTCATACAGGCTCAGGGCGTATCTGCCCAGGTTGATAACCTTCATCCAGCTGTTTCCGGTGCTGCACAGGGTCAGTAGCTGCACTGCGTCGGGCAGGCATTTGCCGGTTTCCACAACAGCTTCAAACAGGGTGCCTTCAGGCAGCTTTTCTTTGGCCGCCTCCACCATGTAGCCGCCGATGAGCAGGCCCGGGGCCGGGTATCCGTGAAACCGCCGGGCCAGTTCCATAAATTCCGAAAATGCGTATTGGCCGATGTTCATGAGAAAAAGCCTTTCTTTGAGTATAAGTTCATTTGCCGGAATCGTTTATACTCCTGAAAGGCGCAGAGATAAAGTCAAAAATCAGGACCCGGCTTTTTCCCAGTCCTCAACCGCCTCTGGTTCCTCGAGATCCTCCCATCCCGTGATCATGGCCTTGAGATGCGCAAACACGGTTGCCCCGGTGGTGGTCATGTACACGTGAATGATGATAAAAACCAATATCGCATACGCCATGGCCGTATGAACAAAGGCCACCTGGGAAAGGGTCAGAAAATCCAGTCCCCAGGCCGCCCATGAATTGTAACTCCAGTACAAAAATCCCGAGATCATCTGTATGGGAAGCATTACCGCGGCCAGCGACAAATAGGTCAGCCGCTGGAGCGGGTTATGCTTGGCTTTTTTGCTTTTTGGCACCGGGTGGGTTTCGCCCCTGAAAATGCCGTAGCTGTAATAGCGGATCACAGTGAGCATCTTGCGCGTCGTGGGGATGTATTGTTTCCATTCCCCGGTGGTAAACATCCAGAAGGTGAAAAAGAAAAAAGCGATCAGCCATGCCAGGCCGGTAAAGTTGTGGATGTTCACCGCATCCTGAAAACCGCTCAGGACAAACATGCCGTGGACTTCCAGCCCGGTGGCCAACAGCACGGCGATCAGTGCCATCTGCAGCCAGTGCCAGAAACGCTCGTAACGGGAATACAGGTAAATGCGCTTTGGTTGCCCGGTCATTTTATCGGTTCTCCTTTCTGCTGCCGTTTGCCACTATGCGGCCGATGGCGTGCAGGCCCACGGCCGCCAGGGCGCCAATGGCCAGAATCCATGCCGCCAAGTCCATTAAGGCAAAATGGTCCCTTCCGGGCATGTAGAATCCGGCCAGATTGGACAGGCGCCCGTTTTCAGGGCGGTGGCAGGCGCGGCAGGAAAGCGTGTTTTCCTTTGGGGCCACCATGTGGGTTGTGGGAAACACGTAAGTGGTTTCCACAAATCCCATTTCCCCGGAATAGGGCAGATCCATCAGGGCCATACCCCGGGTGTTGGCGTCCTGCCAGTCAAAGGTTTTCCAGTACCCGTTGTTTTCCTCCGAAAGAAGGGGGGTGATCAGGGTGTTGTGAACCTTGTCATAGGGCTGCATGGCCCAATGGACCTTGAACGGAAAAATCCGGGACTGACCCTCTCCGCGCTCGCCTACAGGGTGGCTGACCCGCACGACCCCGGAAGGGTCGATAACATCCTTTGCGGTCAATGCGGCAACAGATCCGTTGTACCAGAAATATTGCGGCGCCACGTTTTTCTCCCAGCCGAACTCGCCCTTGATGGATTTGTATACCGGTCGGCCAAATTTCCCTTTTTCGATATAGGGCTTGCCGTCTTTGAGTTTGCCCGCCTTGGACCAGTCCCATGTCATTTCCGTGGCATGGGCCCGGGCAAATTCAGGAATATGGCAGCTCTGGCAGGCCACCATGTCGGTGTGGTCGTTGAGCTTGCCTTCCTTGTGCGGGCTTGCTGTGTGACAGGATTCACAGGAGATTTTCGGGGCCAGGTCATCTTCCACCAGGCTTTTGCGTTCCGAGACCGCAGGCGTTGAATAGACCCGCCCGGCAACCTGATGCTGGCTGGTGGTATGACAGCGGGTGCAGGAAAAATTCTCTCCGTCGATTCCCATGTGCACATCCAGGGTTCGCCTGGGGTTGATCAGGGAGGCATCCAGGTCCCCGTGCTTGACTGCTTCACCCCCGCCGCCGTTGAAGTGGCAGGAGCCGCAGTTCTGTCGGTCTGGCCGGATGATTTGGGTGACGGCCGCTGAAATATCATTCTGGATTTCCGTGACCAGCTCGGCTTCGCCCATTTCCTTGAAAAACTGGTAATCCTTGAACTGGGCTTTCCAGTCCATGTCTTTTTCGCCGTGGCACACCAGGCAGTTAATGCCGTCTTCCTTGCCGTTCCAGCCGATATGGCAGCTGCTGCATTTTTTGTCGTTCATTTTGTTGGTGGAAATGCAGAAGTTGTTGATGGAATAACCCGCCTTACCAACCAGGTCGCCGTCTTCGTAGGGTGAAAGCCATTTCCAGTGGATGGTGTGAAACAGCTGATCATCTGCCAGGGAATGGCAGGACAGGCAGGTTTCAGTGATCTGCTGTCCGGATTCAAATGTTTTTTTCAGGGCCTCCATTTCGGAATGATCGGCTGTTGTCCAGTCCCCGGACAGGACACCGGCCTGCCGGGCCATGGCCCGGCCCGGGGCGGGAGGCTCATCCTGAGCCGCCGCCCAGGCCGGTAAAAAAACAAGGCATGCGGTTATTGCCAGCATGAAAATATTTTTTGTGCTTGTTTGCAAAACAACCTCCCTCGGGGTTGGTTGGGTTTATGGCGTCAGGGCCTTGCCAATCCCGGTTTTTTATTCGCAGGTTGCCGGAGACGGTGAGTCAAAGGCATGGTTGTAGAGATACGTCAGTATGTCGTTTCTGTCTGATTGAGAAAGGTCCTCCCACTGATCCGCGCACTCGAAGCGTTCATATCGTTGAAAGGCGCGTTCCCATTGGGCCTGGGTTTTGGAAACCGGGTTTAACGGTTCGGCGGATGCGCCTTCTGTATGGCAGGACCGGCAGTTTTTCCGGAACATGTATTTGCCTTTTCTTTCATTGCCCTGTTCAAATGCAGCGGCCGTGCCCGCCAGGGCCACAACAAATCCGGCCGTGAGAAATAAACACAATAGTTTTCGCAACATGGTTGTCTCCTTTTTTATTATATGTATTATATTCAAGTTATTTTAAAATTGTACAGTTGCAGACAGGTAGTAATTCCAGACCTCGTCGATTACAGGATTGATGGTGTCAAGCGCTGTGGTATCGACAATTTTGACCGGTTTTCCCAGCGGATTGCCGCTGCCGGTATACTTGTAGTCATAGAATTGTCCGCCGAGCTTGACAAAGAAATTGTTTCCGAAAATCGGCTGAATGTAATAGGCCTCGTAGACCTCGCCCCGGGCGGCCAGTTTGCTGCCGATAAGGGAGTCTTCAGCGCCGGTGAAGTTAAACCAGTATTTGGATCCCCAGTTGTACTCCAGCCCCAGACGCCCGTTGACATGCGGCACCGGAAAAATGGCGCCCGCATATATGCTGTATCCGTCCTGGTCTTCGAGTTCGCCGTTGGAACTCAGCAGACCCATGCCCATTAGCTCGTAAAAGGGATTCTGCGAAATTTGGGAAGGGTTGGTATGGGTCCAGGAACCGGCCAGAAACCAGTCAATGTGATCGTTTTCGGTGGGGATCTGCGACCGGATCAACAGGGATGCCGCATCCCAGTCGCCGATATTGGTTTGGGGCTCCAGGCGGGAAATAAATCCGCCGCTGTTTGGTTCAAATGTATATGTGCCGTTGTTTTTCGAGACAATAAAGGGCATTACCGCCAGGCCCGTAAACCCGTCTGTGACATCCCAGGCATGGGCATAACTGAATTTGAAACTGGTGGTGCCATTGTCGTATAAATCCGAAATAATGCCCAGCATGTGGACATCATCGAGTTCGGCCTGGCTGTAATTCAGTGAGGCGGCATTTCCCCAGTCGCTTTCATAGCCCACACCATAGCAGAGTTTAAACGACGCCCCGGGGATGCCGGTGACGTCCTCTAAGCCAAAGGTAAGCGATGCGCCGTCAAACTGCCAGTTAATGATTGTGGCCAGCGGAGATCCGCCCTCGAGGCTGTAATTGCGGTATTCCAGCGGAGGTCCGTCAGTGGAGGGCCTTCTTCCGGCAGAAAAGCTGTAAGGGATATCCCCGAGCTGATTTTTATAAACAAAATAAGCCCGTTCCAACCGGAGCGTATCCCCGTGGGGCAGGCTTGCGCTGTTGCCGTCAAAGGTGACATCGCCAAGGCTACCCTGGTTGAACTTCACCCCTGTGCTGTCACCGAATACCTTGTATGCGGCCAGCCGGCCCCGGAATTCCAGGTGCTGGTTATACCGGCCCATCATGTTTAAGCGGATGCGGTTGGTGTAGATAATATCATTGTCTGCGTCGTATTTTTCCGGGGGGATTGCCACCGTCTTTGGGAAGTCCTCTTTTGTGGCCCCGTTGAAGCCGCCGTCAGCCACAGGAGTGAAAAATCTCTGGATGATCCCAGACGGCGCCATGCGGATGTCGTTGTAATGGATGGATTCGGCCCGGGTCCTGAAATCCACACCCCACGAAATCTTATCAGTGGCCGTGTGCAGTTCGGTCTTGTCCACCCGGTCCATTAACATATCGATATCTTCGGTGTTCCAGTCCTGGTTTTTCTCCATTTTCTCGATTTTTTCCTGAAGTGCTTCCACCTGTTTTTTCAGGTCGCTCAGGCTTTCTTCGGCGCATAATACAGGGGGCAGAAAAAAGGTGTGTGCCGCCAGCACCGCAAAGATTGCTGAAAAGCATAAAAAATTGGTTTTTTGCCGCATGTTGGCCTCCGTGGGTTAAGAGTGAATTGTGCGCATTCCAGTCCAGTGCAGTTATGAAGCAATGTTTATGCCAGTTGCTTGTTTTGAAATAACAGCTTGATAAACCAAGTTATTTAAAATTTTTCATGGCGTTTTCCGGATAAAATGTTATTGTTTTATTAACATGTGTTAATTAACCATTAACAATTGCGGTAAACAGGATAAGCAGGAAAAGTGCTGTGAAATGAATATCGGGGACTACTGGAAAACCATTTTTGATACCCTCCACGACGGGTTGATTGTCGTGGACATCTCCGGCTGCATTGTTGCGGTCAATCCCGCGGCTGAGGAGATTACCGGTTTTGCCGCAGACGAGCTTCAGGGCCGCTCCTGCAGGATACTCAACTGCACGGGATGCAAGTTTGTGGGCAAGGGCAGCGGGGATAAGTGGTGCAGGCTGTTTGCCGTGGGCGGGGTGATGGACAAGCAGTGCACGATCACCAAAAAAGACCGCCGGACCGTTCATATTCGCAAAAGCGCCAGGGTCCTGCGCGATGCCGCCGGGGAAATGATCGGCGCGGTGGAGACCCTTACCGATATTTCCCAGCTCGTGCGCCAGCAGGAGAAAATCAAATCCCTGAAACAGGCCTGCCAGCCCGGGGATGCTTTTTACGGAATTCTGGGCCAGGCACCGGTGATGCTCAATCTGTATGAAATGATAGACAATGTGGCCCGCTCGGATGCACCGGTGATGATCACCGGGCAAAGCGGAACAGGCAAGGAAATGGTTGCCCGGGCGGTCCACCAGGCGGGCGTGCGCAGGGATAAACCGTTTATCAAGGTCAACTGCGCGGCCTTAAACGAAAGCCTTCTGGAAAGTGAGCTTTTCGGTCATGTCAAGGGCGCGTTTACCGGTGCGGACCGCTCCCGGATCGGGCGGTTTGAAGCCGCCCACCAGGGCACCATCTTCCTTGACGAAATCGGCGATATTCCCCCTTCCACCCAGGTGAAGCTGCTTCGGGTGCTGGAGGAAAAAAAGATCGAACGGGTGGGGGATCACAATCCGATATCCGTGGATGTGCGCATTGTTACGGCGACCAACAGGGATCTGGAAAGCCTGGTCCGGCAGGCAATATTCCGGGAAGACCTGTATTTTCGGATCAACGTGTTTCCCCTTCAATGCCCGCCGCTGACTGCGCATCCCGAGGATATCCCCCTTCTGGCAAGCCATTTTATCAGCCGCAACATGATCGATTCGGACAAGGATATTGCCGGCATCAGTTCGGCTGCTCTGGATCGGCTTATGGCTTATGACTGGCCCGGCAATGTCCGGGAGCTGCGCAATGCCATCGAGTATGCCTTTGTCCTGTGCCCGGGCGGCACAATTGATGAAATTCACCTGCCCGCCCGGGTCAGGGGTGTTGTCCGGCCGTCTTCGGGCCCGCCGGCGGACAATGGCGATGAGACCGGGCAGCGGGCGGTGCTGGAACAGACCCTGCGGCAAACCGACTGGAACCAGTCCGAAACCGCCCGGATTCTCGGCGTCAGCCGGGTGACTGTCTGGAAGAGAATCAGCAAATTCGGAATAGAGCGTCCCTGGGCAGCCGGTTCCCGATAACGGCTTCAATTCGCGGGATTTTCGGCCTGCAATCCGAATTTTTCCCGAACTTCTTTTATGTTCATTGTTCTATGATTTTCGCATGATGCCGGCCCGGTGGCGGTTTGCTCCCTGCTGACCGCTTGCGCGCTCAATGCGACTCGCAAACCACCCCCGGGCCGGCATCATGGCTGACTGTGTGCAAAGTTTCACTCCAAGGGAGTCGGAAGGAACACATTCAAGTCTTAAAAAGCGTTGTTTTCATGCCCGGTCCCGTGGACTGGCCCGGCAAGAACCCTTCCAAGTATCTCCAGGAATCAAGACCGCAGCCTGTGCGATTTTTACCTGTGTACGGTCATGGCCACGGCTTCGCCGCCGCCCAGGCACAAGGAGGCGATGCCGTTTTGAACGTCTTGGCGGATCATTTCATAGAGCAGGGTGGTCAGCACCCGGGCACCGCTTGCGCCGATGGGATGGCCCAGAGAAACGCTGCCGCCGTTGACGTTGACCTTGTCGGTGTCAAGTCCCAGTTCCTTGATCACCGCCACGGTGGAGCCGGAAAACGCCTCGTTGATTTCAAGCAGATCCATGTCTTTTGCGGTCATGCCGATTTTGTTCAGGCACTTGGGAATGGCCAGAATCGGGGCCACCAGTACGTATTTCATGTCAATGCCGGCAGAGGCCTGGGCGCCGATGCGGGCCATGGGGGTGATGCCCAGTTCCTTTGCCTTGGTTTCGCTCATGACCACCACGGCCGATGCCCCGTCGCTGATAATCGAGGCGTTTCCGGCCGTGCCCCTGCCGTCTTTGCGGAAAGCCGGCTTCATTTTCGACAGGGTTTCAAACGGGGTGGGCTTTGGGTTTTCATCCACGGCAAATTCGGTTGTGTTGCCCTTGCGGTCCCGGATGGGCACCGGTGCGATTTCCTGCTTGAAACGGCCCGATTCCACAGCCTCTATTGCACGGTTGTAGGACATTTCCGCGTACCGATCCTGGTCTTCGCGCGAAACATCATATTTTTCAGAGCACAGCTCGTTTGAAACCCCCATGTGAAAATCATTGACAATATCCCACAGACCGTCGTGGATCATGTGGTCCTGGAGAGTGCCCGCACCCATGCGGTAGCCGAACCTGGCTTTTTCCAGGTAATAGGGGGCCATGCTCATGTTCTCCATCCCGCCGGCCACCACCACGTCGGCGTCTCCGGCGCCAATGGCCTGGGCTGCGAGCATCACGGATTTCAATGCAGATCCGCATACCTTGTTGAGGGTCAGGCATTCCACCTCCCAGGGCAGTCCGGCTCTGACCGCGGCCTGGCGGGCCGGGTTCTGGCCGTAGCCGCAGGGAAGCACCTGGCCCATAATGACCTCGTTGACCGATTCTCCGGAAATGCCCGCCCGCTGGATGGCTTCGGTGATCACGTGGGCGCCCAGATCTGTTGCGCCGGTGTTGCCCAGGGTACCGTTAAAGGCGCCCAGGGGGGTTCTTACTGCACTGACGATAACGGCTTGCGGCATATTGCCTCCTTGTTTGTAAATGTTTTTTCACAGCCCTAAATTGAGTGTTTCAGATTTTTAAAAGCAATTCATTTGAAAGGATAACATCCATTTCTATTTCAAAAGTGTGAATCGCTCAATTTAGGGTGGCGTATCTGAAAACCAGAAATCGTTTGCGGAAACCGGATCATAATATCTCCACTTTCCGTTAACTGGAATTTTAGGGGCGTATTCCAGCTCGCTGCGGCCGCATCTGATCAACCGGTCGCAGGCAAGCATTGCGCCCACAGCCGGCCCGTGTTTTTCCACGGCCCGGCTGGCGTATTGCGAGCAGGACGGATACATGGGACATTGGCCCGTGCGCACTGCGTTTAAATGGTCCAGTGGGCCCTGGTAAAAATCAAACACCCATTGAACCGGTCCTGCATTGTCGGCGTCCGCCGGGTTGCGCAAAACCTTACCTGCGGTGCACCCGCCTGCCAGCAAAACAACGGCGGCCAGCAATAAAAAAAATAACTTTTTGATTTTACTTAACACTTAATCACTTAACACTGCCTGTAAAAAAGACTTTTTACAGGCGCACCATAATATATTTTGTTCAAAAAAGCGATCATATTTTTGACCGTTGTTTTTTATGCCGTACACTGATGATTGTGTCAATGAAAAGGGAGATGAAAAATCCGGCCGCAGCCACCAGGATAATGCTGGCACCGGAACTCAAGTCAAAGCAATAGGCCATCCACAGCCCGGCAACATTGAAAACCGCTGAAAGGCCCACGGCAAAAATCATCATCACCCCCAGGGAGCGGGCGTATTTTTCGGCAATATAAGGCGGGATCGACAGCAGGGCAATGACCAGAAGCAGGCCCACCACCCGTATGATCAACACGATGGCCACGGCCACCATGGCCATGAACAGAAAATAGAGAAAATTGACCCGCACGCCTTGCAGCTGTGCAAATTCCATGTCATAGGAAATGGCAATCAGATCCCGGTAAAAATACAGGGTCAGCGCCAGGGTCACCGCACCCAGGGCGAGCATCCACCAGATATCCGAGGCCGGCACGGCAAGGATGCTGCCAAACAGGTAGCTCATGAGATCCACGTTGTAGCCCGGGGTCAGATCCACCAGGATTACGCCCAGAGCCATGCCAACGGCCCAGAGCACGCCGATGAAGGTATCAGAGCGGTGGGGGACCCTGAGGGTGACCGCGGTCATGATCAGGGCCGCGGCCAGGGAAAAGCCCATGGTTCCGTAAATATAAGGGATTCCGAAAAACAGGGCCGCGCCGATGCCCCCGTAGGCGGCATGGGCAATGCCGCCGGTTAAAAACACCATCCGGTTGACCACCACAAAAGTGCCGATGATCCCGCATATAAGGGAGGCAAAAAGCCCGGCATACAGGGCATTTCGCATGAATTCAAACTGCAGGGCCTCGATCATGGGCCTTCCTCGTGGGTTTTCAGGAT